>DATJRU010000160.1:0-4472 GCA_035504455.1 Vulcanimicrobiaceae bacterium | reverse complement strand
TCGCGAACCTCGGCACCCTCGGCATACACACGGCCGGACAACAACAGCTACAAGCCGTGCAAACGCCAAGAGTCATCAGGTTCATACTCAAAACAGCCTATCTGAGTCCGCACCCAGTGTCAATGCAACTCTAGTCCGGGTCTAGTCGATCGCCGCTTTCCCGGCACCCGCAATGTGATGACGCCGGGCGTCGCCAGGATTCCGGCCGGAATCGCCCGCATCGCTCGCAAGATGCCCGGCCCCGGCCCGGGACGGCTTGTTTAGCTTTGACAGGACGAAACGATCCGTATTAAATCAAATAAGGATGAGATCTTCGACCAGACGTTTCGCCCTTTTCCTTGCACTCGGGCCGCTGCTTCTTCTGGGCAGCTCGCTTTCGCTTTTGCGCGCAGCACAACCCCAACAACACACTGACCTGACGGTTTCCGCGGCAATCAGCCTGAAGGACGCGCTCGATGCGGCCAAGCAAGCCTACGCGTCGGAAGCCCCGAGTATTTCGCTGGCGATGAACTACGGCGCGTCCGGCACGCTGCAACTACAAATCGAACAGGGCGCGCCGGTGGACGTTTACATCTCAGCGGCTCCCAAGCAGATGGATGCGCTGGAATCGAAAGGCATGTTGCTCGCAGGCACGCGCAGGGATCTGCTGCGCAACGGCGTCGTCCTGATCGTGCCGAAGGATTCCATGCTCGCACTCGCGAGCTTTCGGGACCTGCTCAAACCGGAAGTGAAAAGAGTCGCGCTGGGCGAGCCGGTGACCGTCCCGGCCGGAAAATACGCGCAGGAAGTGCTGACGCATTACGGAATCTACGATCAGGTGAAGGCCAAAGCGGTGCTGGCGAAGGACGTGCGGCAAGTGCTCACGTATGTGGAAACGGGCGATGTAGATGCGGGCGTCGTCTACACCACGGATGCAATGTCATCGAGCAAAGTGAAGGTGGTTGCCACCGCGCCGCCCGATTCGCACGAGCCCGTGATCTACCCGGTCGCGGTAATCAAAACCACAAAAAGCCCCGCTGCAGCCAAAGCCTTCGAGGATTTTCTTTCCAGCCCCCAGGCGCGCCCCATTTTTGAGAAGTACGGCTTCTCGTTTGCGGCGCAGTAGCGATCTCGGCCTCGCCGCAAGATTTCTGGGCCCACAGCGCGGGTGGGTCGCTGTTACCGGCCAACCGTCGTGACTTCTTTCGCTGCGGCGACGGTGCGATCTACCGCCGGGGCAATGGCGCGAATTTCTTTCATGAGCTGCGCGAACTGCTCCGGGTAGAGCGACTGTACGCCGTCGGACATGGCGCGCTCGGGATCGGGATGGACCTCGATGAGCAGGCCGTCCGCTCCGGCTGCCACGGCAGCGCGCGCCATCGGAGCGACCTTATCGCGCTTGCCCGTGCCGTGCGAAGGATCGGCGACCACCGGCAGGTGCGAGAGGCTCTTGAGCACGGGGATCGCGGCGATATCCATCGTGTTGCGCAGGGCCGTCTCGAAGGTGCGGATGCCGCGCTCGCACAGGATTACTTTGTAGTTGCCGCCGGCCATGATGTATTCGGCGCTCAGCAGCAGCTCTTCGATCGTGCCGGACATGCCGCGCTTGAGCAGCACGGGCTTCTGCACTTCGCCGAGCCCGCGCAGCAAATGGTAGTTCTGCATGTTGCGCGCGCCCACCTGAAAGACGTCGATGTAAGGCAGCATGATCTCGATCTGCGACGGGTCCATCACCTCGCTGACGACGAGCAAGCCGTTCTTGTCCGCGGCCTCGCGCAACAACTTCAGCCCTGCCTCGCCGAGCCCCTGGAAGCTGTAGGGCGAGGAACGCGGCTTGAAGGCGCCGCCACGCAGCAGCTTCGCGCCCGCGCGCGCGACTTTCGCGGCGATGTCCATGATCTGCTCGGGCGATTCGACAGCGCACGGCCCCGCGGCGACAACCACCTCCGGGCCGCCGATCGTAACGCCCTTGCCGAGGTCAATGATCGTCCCCTCAGGACGCACGCTGCGAGCAGCGAGCTTGTAGGGGTGCGAAATACGCACGATTTCCTCGACGCCCGGCGCGGAGCTGAGCGCGAGGAGCTCTTCGCGGCTGGTGCGGCTGTTGCCCACGACTCCGATCACAGTGCGCTCCTTGCCGCGAATCAGGTGCGCCTCGTAGCCGCATTCCTTGATGCGGTCGACAATGTGATTGATCTGCTCGTCGGTTGCTTCGCCCTGCATGTTGAAAATCATGGTTGAGTCCTCGTCCGGCTAAGATTTCGTGCTGTCCGATCGCGGCGCGGAAACGTACGACCCGAGAATCCGCAACTCGACGACCAGCGATTCGAGTTCGCGCAGGGCCGCGGCCACTTCGGGATCGCGACGCGATGCCTGCAAGTCCAGGTAAAAGCGGTACTGCCAGGGCCGCCCATGCACGGGACGGCTTTCGATCTTCATCAGGTTCAAGTTGCGCCGCGCGAACGGCTCGAGCGCGTTGTAGAGCGCGCGCGGGCGATGATCGAGCTGGAAGACCAGCGAAAGCTTGTCCGCATCGTCGAACGACGCAGCCGAATCGGAGAGCAACAGGAAGCGGGTGTAGTTCTCGCGATTGTCCTCGAGATGCTCGCGCAGGATTGCACCGCCGTAGATTCCCGCGGCGCGGCGGCCGGCGATGGCGCCACGCGAACGGTCGCCGGAGGCCACCACGTCGCGCACGCTGCCCGCGGTGTCTTCCGTGGCGATGCGCTTCAGGCGCGGGTGCTCGCTGAAAAATTGCTCGCACTGCGCGAGCGCCACGGGATGCGACTCGACCACCGCGATCTGCTCGAACTTGGCGCCCGGCGCCGCGATCAGGTTGTGCGCGATGGGAATGATCACCTCGGCCAGAATATTGAGCGGGCTATCGACGAGCAGGTCGAACGAGCGGTGCACGGAGCCCGCGAGGCTGTTTTCGATTGGCGCGAGAATGTAGTCGGCCGCGCGATCGGCGATCGCGTTGAACGCGGCCTCGAACGTGGGGCGCGGAACGAGCGTAATTTCTTCTCCGAGTAGCTTCACGGCCGCCTCTTCGCTGAAGGCGCCGCGTTCGCCCTGGAACGCCACTCTCGCATTTTTCTCCACGTGCATAATCTTTTTCCGCGATTCGATCCTTGCGAGCTCTTACCGGCGAGCCGGCTTACGGCTGCCCCCGCGTGCCGCGTCCGCCTTCGCTTCGATGCTGTAGCCGAACCGCGTTTGCGTGCGAATCGATTCATCGAGAATCAACTGATAGACCTTGCCGATCGTCTCGGCGTCGAGCGGGCCGGGATTGAGCTGCTTCATGCGCGTCAGAATCTCCTGCTCGCGTTCAGTTGAGCGAAGCGGCACGCCGGCTTCGCACTTCATCCGGCCGACCTCGATGGAAAGCTCCGCGCGCAGGTTCAGGAGGTGGAGCATGGCCGTGTCAATCGCGTCGATTTTGCGTCGCCAGTCGTCGATCTTCATCCTGCCTCCCGTTTTCCGTCCGCCCCGCCCGCCGCTAAGTCGCCGGGCAACAAAAAAGGCCGCGTCCCCGTTCGGAGGTCGCGGCCCGGTTCTCGAAACTTTGTGCGGCTCTTTACTTCCCTTTGTTGCCCGCGCGCGTCTCGCCGGCCCGCTCCCCCGTAAAGGAAAAGCGGTAAGTAAAGGCGAAATAGCCGAAATATTGCATCACGCGCTCTTGAATTCCCTTTTACAAACTGCCGCAATTCGAAGGTCGAATATACAGAACGCCCCTGAAACCGTCAAGGCGTTAATGCCCGGCCTGCGCCGCGACGGGCTGGAACTCCTGGCCCAGCCAGCGTTTGAATGCTTCCATATTCTGTGGCCGCCCGAGGAAATCCTTCACCAACTCGGCGGCCGGCATCGAACCGCCCGGTTCGAGGATCGTGCGGCGGTAGCGCATCGGCGTATCGCCGGCCAGCGGATTCGCGGGGTCGAACTGCGCGAAGAAATCCTCGGCGATCACTTTGTCCCACATATAGACGTAATAAGCGGACGAGTATCCCGAGAGGTGATCGAAGGACGCGTACATATGCTCCTCGGGAGAGTGCGTAATCATCTGGTATTTCGACTCGTCATCAAACGTGATGGTGTCGGGATTCACGTCTTTCGGGTTGGTCGCGTGCATGTCGAACGAAATCGCCGAATACGAGTTCTGAGCGGCAACCCACATAGCGCGGCCGAATGCCGATGCGCGGTTCATGCGCGCCACGAGGTCGGCCGGGATCGGCTCGCCCGTCTTGTAATTTCGCGCGAAGCCGGCAAGCACTTGGTGACTATGGATCATCTCCTCCAGCATTTGCGAGGGGGCCTCGACAAAATCCATCTCCGTGGTGATCCCCGCGATTCCTGCCCATTGCCGCTGCCCGCCGAGGATGTGGTGCATCAGGTGGCCGAACTCGTGGAAGAAAGTGACCACGTCGTCATAATCCATCAGGCCGGGATCGGTAGCCGTCGGCTCGGGAAGATTGCAGATCAGCGCCGCCTCGGGG
>DATJRU010000159.1:0-19328 GCA_035504455.1 Vulcanimicrobiaceae bacterium | reverse complement strand
CGCGAACATGACGGAGGAGGAGTTCGAGGCGGAGGCCAAGAGGTCTTCCGCGATGGGCATCGCGGTGGCGGGGCTCCAGAAAATCGTCGACCCATCGCACAAGATCGAGCTGATGCAGGAACAGGAGCAGCGCATCGAGGCTGAGAGCTCGGAATCCGGCGACGGCCCCAAGACAGGGCAACCGCCGTCGCCGAAGGCCTGATCGCGCGGGCGCTGAATCCGTTGCCGGAAATCAGATTTGGGCGACGGGCTCGCGCGGCGGCGTGGACGGCGCTGCCGGCTGCTGCGGTTCGACGCCGCGCCAGCCGACCGGGCGGCCGCGTACGGCTTCCTTCACCGAGCGGAACAGCACCACGTACATCATCTGCCGGTAGTAGAAGCGCTGGATGATCAGCGGCGCGAGCAGCGTCCAGTCTTCGTGCTTTTCGAGCGCGAAGGCGACCACGCACGTGAGAAGGTCGATCAGCATGAACGCCGCGAAGAAAATCAGCGAACGCTCCACGTCCTGCGAAGTCCAAAGCTGTGGCAACTGCGCCACGCGAAGCTGGGCGAGCCCCCATAGCAAGAGCGACAACAGGAACAGCAGGTCGATCACCGGCGAGACCAGCGGCAGCACAATCTGGAAAAGAAAAATATTGGGGATGGCGACCCATCCGAGCGTGCCGTACTTCGGATTGCCGGCGGTGTCGCGATGCTTCCACACCGCCTGCAGCGTCCCGTACGTCCAGCGGAATCGCTGGCGGATCAGCGTGTCGACGGTTTCGGGCACCTCGGTGCGGCCGATCGCATCTTCGTCGTAGAGAATTTTCCAGCCGTTGCGCCGGATGGTGAGCGTGAGGTCGGTATCTTCCGCAACGGTGTCGCCGGAGAAGCCGCCGCTTTCGCGCAGCACTTCGGCGCGCCAGCCGCCTGCCGCGCCCGGCACCACCGGAATGCAATTCAGCAGGTCGAACGCGCGTTTCTCGAGATTCTGGCTGGTGATGTATTCGAGCGCCTGCCAGCGCGTGATCCACTTATTGCGATTCGCGACCTTCACGTTGCCCGCCACGGCGGCAACGCGCGGATCGGCAAAGTGCCGGACGAGCCGCGGCACCGCCTCGGGATCGACAATCGTGTCCGCGTCGATCGAGACGATCACCTCGCCCGTGGCCTCGGCGAGCCCGTGATTGAGCGCCGTCGGCTTGCCGCCGTTCGGCTGCTGCAGCAATCGCACGCGCCGGTCGCGCCCGAAATTTTCCTGGACGAACTCGGCGGTGCGGTCGGCCGAGCCGTCGTCGATCACCAGCACTTCGAGGCGCGGATAGTCGGACGCCAGCGCGGCATGCACCGTGTCGACGATCACCGATTCTTCGTTGTACGCCGGAATCATGATCGTCACGCGCGGCTGATACTCCGGATGATCGACCGGCGCGGGACGCAGCTTCTCGATCAGCGCGAGCACTCCCACGATCAGCGCGCGCCCGCTGACCAGCAAGATTCCCGCGATGAAGATGAACGCGATTCCCTGCCGCAGCAGGCGGAACGTATCGAAAATCAGCGCGTCTACCCGGGCCATCAGCCATTCGCGGTGCGAGAGAGGCGGCATCATCTGCGCGCGCGTCTGCCCCAGCAGATCCGAAATCGATACGAACTCGTAGCCCTTGGCGCGCAGCCCGTCGATGATTTGCGGCAAGGCCGCCACGGTATGGCTGCGATCGCCGCCGCCGTCGTGGAGCAGGATGAGATTGCCCTTGTTGGCCTCGGCATCGGTGAGGACGCGCTCGACGATCTCGTTTACCGGCGGCGGCTTTTCGCCGTCGGCCTCGCCCCAATCGTGCGGGTCGATGCGCCCGCCGATCAGCACGTAGCCGAGCGCCTGCGGCACGGGCAACATCTGGACTTCGGTGGCCGACTCCGGCTGGTGGTCGATGCCGTACGGCGGGCGGAAGAGAGTGGTCTTCACGCCGAGGCTGCTTTCGATCAGGAGCTGCGTCAGGTTAAGCTGAATTTCAAGATCGGACTTCTTGATGGTCTCGAAGTCGGGATGCGTGAACGTGTGATTTCCGATTTCGTCGCCCAGCTCGTATTCGCGCCGCACGATGTTGTCGTATTCGTTGGCCGATTCGCCGATCACGAAGAAAGCGGCGGGCGCGTGCTTCTCCTTCAGCACGTCGAGAATCTTCGGCGTCCATTCGGGATCGGGGCCGTCGTCGAAGGTCAGCGCGACTTTGTGCGAGGCCGCTCCCACCTGCTGGATGCGCCACGACATCGGATAACTCTGGAAGCTCTCGTCGTCGAAGTCGTCCGAGCTCGCGTCGTAATCGAGCGTTCGCGAACCGCTCGTGGGAGTCCCGGTGATGCGCCAGATGTCGCCTGCGCCTTCGAGAATCAGATCGTACCCGGCGGGAACTTCCTCGAGCTTAGCGCGCGTGGGATCGTCGGCGTGCGTCGCGTCCCAGATGTCCCACATCGAGGGGTCCTCGAGTCCCAGCCGCCACATGGCCGTGCCGCGAACCCCTGCGCGTTCGGCGGCGCGCAGCTCGTTGTAGGCCGTCACGCCATCGAGCATCCAGACGTTGTGCGCGTGATTGTTCTCGTCGTCGTAGGAATAGTGCAGGTTGAACGAATCGGGGTCGTAGAGAACGTCCGCGCCCGATTCGACCGCCGTCACCACGCCCTGCTGAAAGCTAATCGCCTGCGCCACGGGCTGCGTCGTGTCTTTTTTCGTTTTCGCCGGCCAGTCGTAGCCGTACGTCGCGATGCCCATGATCAGCTTGTCCGGCGGCACCAGCTTGGTCATGTTGTCGATGTTCTTGACGAACCAGTCCTGCGGCGCGATTGGGCCCGGCGACGAGGTCGGCCAGTGGAAATCGTAGTTCATCAGGATGATGGCATCGGCCTGCGAGGCGAAATACTTGTAGTCGTAGCTCCAGTCCGCCGCCGGCAGCGCCACCATCAACTTCAAGTTTTTCGCGTGCAACGACGCCGAAAGGTCGTGCGTGAAATGCTGGAAGTCCTGCATGCTCGATTCCGGCATCGACTCGAAGTCGACCACCACTCCCGGCTCGTGCTGCGCGTCCGCGTATTCCTCGATCTCCTGCGCCAGGTGCTCCCGCGCCACTGGATTCGCCAGCATCGCCAGCATGTCCGGCGGGCACCACACGTTCTTCTTCGCGTCGTAGTTGTTCACCATCGCCATCACTTGCAGGTCGACGGGAGGCGTCCTGGTCTGCAGCGATTGCAGGAACGCGGTCAGCTTCGGATCGGGCTCGGTATCGAGGCGCCCGTCCGCGGAGACCGCGTGCAGCGACTCGGGAATCAGCAGGTCGAGATCCTTGTAGTGCAACTCGAGGGACGCCAGCGCCGTGTAGTCGTCGCTCACGTAAAAGGCGGCGCGCAGCGGATCGTAGCTTTGCGGCACCTTGCCCAGCGCCTGCACCTTTTTCCTTCGCCCGCGCAGCGGTTTTTTCGGTTTCCAGCGGATGGCGTGCAGGCCGGCGTGCGTGTCGGTGCGCAAAATTTCCGGCAGCTCGGGATTGCGCCCGATATTGAGGACGAAGATCAGCAGGATCAGCGTGAAAAGCGCGCCGGCAATCTCCAGCGCGAGCCGGGTTCTGCGCCAGCGGCGCCGCTCCTGATCGTAGAAAATGGGCTTGCGTTCAGGCATGGGTACAATCCAAGCTACTCATCCGCAAGATGCTATCGATGAATTCGGACCCCGTAAATAGGATGCGTGCAAACGCTGCTTTTGCTGTACTGGCCGGGCTGGCTCTGCGTCTTTACTTCGTCCTCGAATTCCCCGTCAAAGATTCGGGGGATGCGCCATTCTACATCGAGCTGGCCTGGAACTGGCTGAAGAAGGGAGTGTATGGCTTTTCGATTAACGGCCGCCTGACGCCGGTCGATATGCGCGTGCCGGGGTATCCCGCTTTCCTGGCGGCGGTTTTCGCGTTTGCCGGCCGGTCGCAGCGCGCCGTTATGGTGACGCAGGCCGTGCTCGACCTGGCCACCTGCTTCCTGATCGCCCTGCTGGCGGCGCGGCTCGCGCCTGAACCCTCGCGGCGACGCGCCGCACTGGCTGGACTGTGGCTCGCAGCGCTGTGCCCGTTCGTCGCGAACTATTCGGCTGTGCTGTTGACGGAAGTGCTGGTCACTTTCCTTACGGCGCTGGCCATGCTGATCTTGCTCGAGGCCCAGCGCCGCGAAATGTCCGGCGCGGCGCCCGGCGCGCGCGGGCTGAGCCCCTGGTTTCTTGCGGGGCTGATCGTTGGCTTTGGAACGCTGGTGCGCCCGGAAACTCCGCTGCTGCTCGCGGCCGCGGGCATCGCGCTCGTCGTGCGCTGGTGGCGTCCGCGCGACTGGCGAAAGCTCGTGCGGGCAGGCGTCCTGATGGCGGCGGGGCTGGCGCTGCCGCTCGTGCCATGGGCCGCGCGCAACTGGCGCACGCTCCATGAAGTGCAATTCCTCGCGCCGCGCTACAGCACGCTGCCCGGAGAATTCGCGCCGCTCGGCTTCAACAACTGGACCGCGACGTGGCTCTGGCGCTTTCGCGACGTCTACCTCTCGCTCTGGAAGCTGGACGACCAGGTGATTCCCATGAGCGACCTCCCCGCTACGGCATTCGACTCGCCGCAGGAGCGCGCTCGCGTGGCCGCGCTGCTCAACCAATACAACAACACTCTCACGCTGACCCGCGCCCAGGACCGCGCCTTCGGCGAAATCGCGGGCCAGCGCACGGCGCGCCATCCGCTCCGCACCTACGCCAAGATTCCGCTGCTGCGCTCGCTCGCGCTCTGGTTCACGCCGCGCATCGAGCTGCTGCCGGCTTCCGGGCAGCTCCGCCCATTCGCCACCGAGTGGGACGAAGACCGCCAGGACGTGCTCGTCACGCTCGGCTTCTTCGCCTTGAACGTGATTTACGTTGGCCTGGCGCTGGCCGGAGCGTGGCTCGCCCGGGGGCGCTGCGGCTGGGGAATCCTGATCGCGTTCATCCTGCTGCGCACGCTCTACATCGCGTGTTTCGTCGAAACGATCGAGCCGCGCTACGTCCTCGAATGCTTCCCCGCGGTGATCGCGCTCGCCGCCCAGGTGTTTTCGCGTCGCCCACGGTCGGCAGACGTCGCCGCAGCAGCAACGGTTTCGTAGCGGCTGCCGCGTTGTTGGCCGGGCCCCTTCGAGGCTTCGGCGGTCGCTGTGTTCTAGCGCTGGCTCTCTTCGACCGGTTCGGGGTGAATCGTCAGCCGGAAAATCTGCGGGAAGTGGTCCTTCACGCGGCTTTCGAGCGCCGCCGTGATGTCGTGGACCAGCGTGATCGGCAGGTCGCCGTCCATCGCGCAGTGGCACGAGACAAGAATCTTGTGCTCCACGCTGCGCACGTGGACTTCGTGGCAATCGATCAGCTCGGGATACTCCGACGGCAGCGAATTCAGGAAGTGCTGCACGGCGCGCGAAAGCTCCTTCATGTCCGCGGCGCCGGGAATGCGCGCGCCAAGCGGCTCGATGTGGATATTGACCAGGGCGTGCCGGTCGGTGGCCTCGCGGATTTCGTCCTCGAGCTCCGTGGCGCGCGTATGCGCCTCGCGCAGGCTGGCGTTCTCGTCCACCTCGAGATGCAGCTCGATGAAGAGCCGCCCGTCGAGCTGGTGCGCCGAAAGCTCGTGAACGGCCAGGCCGCGGCGCTGCGCGATCGCGCGAATCGTGTCGAAGAGGTGCTCGTTCGAGGGAGCCCGCGGCTCGACGTGCACCATCACATCCGCCGGCACGATCCGCCCGATGTTCCGCTCGACCGCGTCGCTCGCCAGGTGCGCCTGCTCCAGGCTCGCCGAGCGCGGCACGCTGATCGTCACGTCGACGAAATAGCGCTGGCCCGAGCGGCGCACCCGCACGCGCTCCGTATTCATCACGCCTTCGGTTGCGTCCACCGCGCGCTCGATGCGGTCGCGCAGCCCGCTGGGAGCGACGTCGAGCAGCGCGTCGACCGTGCGCTTGCCGAGCCGCGAGCCGATCCAGATGATCACGCCGGCCACGCCCAGCGCGGCGACCGCGTCCGTCATGCTCAGCCACGGCACGCCGAATCGCTCGCCCAGCCACGCGCCCGTGATGCCCAGCACCACCACGAACGTGCTCCACACGTCCGTCGAAAAGTGCAGCGCGTCCGCCTCCAGCGCCTCGCTCGGATACTTTTGCGCCACGCGCCGCAGCGCGCGCGACCGAACGAAATCGATCCCGATGGTGAGTCCGAGAATCGCGATCACGCCCAGGCTCATCCGGATCGTCGCGGTGCGGAAGATCAGTCGCTGAATCGCCTCCCAAATGATGTACACCGCCGTCAGCAGCAGCAGGCCCGTCTCGACAAATGCCGAGAAGCTTTCCACCTTGCCGTGGCCGTAGAGGTGCTGCGCGTCGGCCGGCTTGTCCGCCACGCGCACCGAAAGGTAGGTGATCACCGCCGCCACCAGATCGAGGATCGAATGCAGCGCCTCGGAAAGAATTCCCAGGCTGCCGGTGACGACGGCCAGAATCACCTTCAGCGTCACGAGCACCAGCGCCGACGCTACCGAGCCTCCCGCCGCCATTCGCTTCTCGCGCGACGCACGCGCGGCCAGCTCCGCGCCATCAGCCGTGGCGGCTTGCGCATGCGTCGACGCACCCGTGCGCACCGGCTCTGACGCCCGCCCCATCCCCGATTCGCGTTCCGTTGCCTGTGCGGCCATTCCCGCGATTATACGCTCCGGCCCCGCCGTTTCAGGCTCGCCGCGTCTGCCCTCGGCGTGTCGATTAGGCGGGTGAAGGTCGATCCTAGCGGGATGAAGGATGAAGGGGGCGTATAATGGCGGCAAGTCGCGATGCGAGGTTGATCGATGACATTCGAAGAAAAGCTCCTTGGAAAGCTCCGGGAACTGCCTCCTGACAAGCAGAAGCAGGTCCTGGAATTCGTCGACTCGCTCAAACTCCAGGACGGCGGAAAGAAGCCGCTGCGGAGCCTAGAAGGTCTTTGGGCCGATCTGGATATTCACATTACGGAAGAAGACATCGCCGAGGCCCGGCGGGAGATGTGGGGCAGTTTCCCGCGAGACATCGCGCTGTGAGCGCGGTTCTCGACACTCATTCCGCCATCTGGTACCTGTTCCGCTCGAAGGAGCTATCGGCTCCCGCTCTTCAGGCGATTCGTCGCTTTGTCGATAACGGCCACCCTTTATTTATTTCGACTATCTCTCTTATTGAGACGATCTACCTGGTGGAACGTGCGCGACTACCTCTGGAGGCGCTGCAACGCCTCGACTCCGCGGTCAAGTCGACTGCTGCTGGACTTCTGATCCAGCCAGTCGATGGCGGAGTAGCCGAAGCCGTGTATAGGGTCCCGCGTGACGCCGTTGCGGACATGCCGGATCGCATTATCGCCGCGACGGCTCTCCATCTCGGACTACTCCTTGTTACGCGAGACCGCCGTCTTCAAACCGCAGGCATTGAAACGATATGGTAGGTGGGACCGTCGGAGGGGTAAGCATGCGACTAAAGGACAAAGTAGCCGTCATCACGGGGGCGGGCACAGGCATCGGCGAGGCGATCGCGCACAAATTCGCGCGCGAAGGAGCGCGCGTGGTGCTGGCGGGGCTGCCCACCGACCCGGTGAAGGACGTCGAAATCGCGATCATCGAAGCGGGCGGCGAGGCCGAAGTCTATCTCGGCGACCTTTCCGACGAGCACCACGCGCGCGCTTGCGTCGACACGGCGCTCCGCCGCTTCGGCCGCATCGACGTGCTCGTCAACAACGCCGGCATCTTCATCGCCAACGCCGAAACGGACGCCTATCGCATCGAGGATTTCGACCGCACCATCCGCGCGAACATCCGCACCGCGTTCCTGATGACGAAATTCGCGCTGCCGCACCTGCAGAAGACGCGCGGCAACGTCCTCTTCACCGGTTCCGAGGCCGGCATCAACGGCTCGGCGATGTTCACGCCCTACGGCGCGAGCAAGGCGTTTCTGCACGCGTTCGCGAAAGGCGTGGCGCTCGAGCAGGCGAAGTACGGCGTGCGCGCGAACTGCGTCTGCCCCGGCGCGATCGACACCTCGTGGACGCGCGGCCCCGGCGGCCCGCTCAACGCCGAGATACAGGACACGATCGACGGCTCGGTGCCGCTTGGCCGGCGCGGAACTCCGGAAGAAATGGCCAATATTTTCGCGTTCCTCGCTTCGGACGAAGCAAGCTACGTGACCGGCGCGTTGCTGCTCGCCGATGGAGGCGTGACGCCCGCAAAGGGCAGTCCCGGCGTGATGGTGCCGGACGAACTGCGAAAGATGCCGAAGGGCACGCTATCGCTGCAGCATTCGCACGACGGGCTGCACGGCAAGGAAGTACACATCGCGAAAAAGTGACCGTCAGGCTTGCCCGCGTGCCGCAGGCAAGCAGAAAGCGAGGTCATCTTGAGCGAAGCGAAGGATCTCTCTTGCAGCGCTGCCGCGCGCGGAAACGATCCTTCAGGCGATCAAACTCAAAACCGCCGCCTTCGGGATGACGATCCCTGCCTGCGGCGGGCGGGCTCGTCGGATCGTCACTTCAACGCGGGCGGCGAAACCAGTGGTAGGCGCCGCGGCTCGCCGTGGAAGCCGCGAATCTCGATCTCGTCGAGCAGCAGCGACGGCGCCACAACCGTGCTGGGAATGCCGCCCTGCGCGGAACCAAACGCGCCGAGCGCCGTTCCCGCGAGGCCGTCCGCCGAATTCTGCATGAAGGTGTACACCGATGCGTCGTTGCCGATGCCCAGAATGTTGCGCAGCGAGCGAATGGTGAGCCCCTCGATCACGCCGTCGCGCACCGGCTCTTCGTGGCCGTCCGCAACATAGACGCGATACATCGCCAGCGGCATTCGCGCCCCGCTCGAGATGTCGCCGCCGAGCTGGCTCATGAAGTCGCCGAAGTCCTGCTGGCGCAACGCGGCGAGCGCGGGATTATCCATCCGCTTCACCTCGATGCACCATTGCTGGCCGTTGTCCTTGCACGCGCCCAGAAACTTCTTGCGCAGATCGTCTGGGCTGAGCGCGTCGCTCGATTTGAAGAAGAGGTTGCTGCTGAGCGGGCTCGGGTCCGAAAGCATCGCCGACCGCGCGTGCCCGTTGGACATCTGAAAATCGGGGCCGGGCCGGCGCGACATCAGCATGTTTTTCAGCATGCCGTTTTCGACGATCGTCACGGGCTGCGATTTGGTGCCTTCGTCGTCGATATCGTAGGCGCCGAGCAGCGGGTGGCCCTGAAAATCCGTGGCCGTGGGATCGTCGAGCAGCGTCACCGACGCCGGCAGCACGCGCGTGCCTACGCGCCCAGTCCATTCGTTGCGCCCGCCCACGCGCTCCATGAACGAATCGTAGTCCTGCGTGGCCGAAAGCGGCGGGCGATCGCCCCCGAGCGACGGCTCGAGCACCTGCGCCAGCAGCGACCCCGCCGCGGGCGCGTCGAAGAGCACCGGCCCCGTGTAGTCGGAGACCAGCGGGCTCGAACGCTCCACGAGCAAATCGGTCGCGGCCTGCGTGAGCGACCTGGAAACGGCCGCGGGATCGGGCAGGTCGACGGGCTTCGTCTCATACACAGAGTAGAAATTGTGCTGCGGCAGGCCGTCCTCGGATTCCGTATCCATCGCCGCTTCGATCGAGGAAAGGCTGCGCGACGTGCGCATCGTGGTGCCCTCGCTCGTCATCAGGTACGTGGTCGCGTAGACGATGTAATAGGTGACGCGCGTGCCGTAGAGCTGCGGGTAATCCTTGAGCGCCACGGACGCCGCGCGCGCCTCATCGTCCCAGTTGCGCGAGGTCCAATCGGGCTCGGCGTGGGGCTCGATCTTGATCACCGGCGACGACTGCGAGAAGTCGTCGATCTCCGGCGGCTTGGTGAGGCTGCGCAGAAACGCCTGCTTCAGCGACATCTGCGTGACGGCGGCCTTGTAGGCCTGGTCGGTGGCGAGCCACAGATCCTGGCGCAGCGAATTGTAATCGCGGTCGATGCCCACTTCGCCGGTCGAACCCAAAAAGCCCTGAAAGCCGTCCGCGCTCAGGAAATTGGAGCTGTCGAGATGATAATCGCCCACCCGCACATCCACGCTCATGAACCGCGTGCGCGAAACCGAGCTCGAAATCAGCGCGCCGTAGGAAGCCGTCACACTGCGAACGTCGAGATCGAGCAGCCGGTACTGGATGAAGAACGGCTTGTCCGCATCCGGCAGTTGCAGCCGCGCGCGCGACCGCTCCATCTCATCGTGCATGGCGTGCAGCGTCTGGTCGCTGTCGTTCATGACGGCGGTGGTCTGCGCGGCCAGCGCCGAGGAGGCATCGGGAAGCGTCCCCACCGGCGTATCCGCCGCGTGCGGGCCGTTCGTCGCGGCCCAAACAGGCATGGCAAAAGCGGCAAGCAGCAACAACGAAATGGGAAGTTTCATCACTGCTGCCCCTTTGCGTCGGGATCGTGCGCGGGCGGCGGCAGGATCGGCGGCCGGTCGGTGGACGTTTCCTTCTTCTGCACTTCCATCTCGGAAATCAGCATCGGCGGCGCCACGGCCGACACCGGCACGCTGCCCGATTCGGCGCCGCAGTAGCCGTTGAAGATTTCGTCCTTATCGCCCGTGGCCACGATCTTCGTGAGCGAGACAAGCGGCGTGCCTACGATATCGACGCCGCGCACCAGCTCGTCCGCCCGCCCGTCCGCGAAAACTTTGTAAACCACCAGCGGCTGCACCTGAAACGCCTGCGGATTGCCGCGGCCGGTGAATGTGAAGCCGCCCGCGATGTCGTCGATCAGCAGGCCAAACGGCTTGCCCTGCTGCTTGATCAATTCGATCAGCTTCGCGCGCAACTGCGCGTCCGTCATCGTGTTCGTGCTCGTGACGATCAGGTTCCCCTGCCGCGCCACCGGAGCGTAACCGAGCTGCCGTCGCCCGTGGCCGTTCGAATGCGGAATATTGATCAGCGGCGAGCGCGACATCAGGAACGTCTTCAGCACGCCGTTGTCGACCAGGTGCACGTCCTGCGCCGGCACGCCTTCGTCGTCATACGGGTAGTAGCCGAGCAGCATCTGCCCGTTCAGCGATTTCTCGGTCGGATCGTCCTTGATGGAAATGAAGCTCGGGAAAATCTGCTGGCCGATTTTGCTCGTAAACGTCTGGCCTTCGGTGATGTCCTTCTGGCGGAATCCCTCGGCGCGGTGCCCGAAGACTTCGTGGAAGTACACGGCGGCGGCGCGCCCAGTAAGCAGCGCGGGTCCGGCGTAGGGATCGACGAGCGGCGCCTTGTCCAGCGCCTCGGTCTCCGCGATCAGCTTCTGAATGCTGGCGAAGACGGTCTTGTCGCTCGGCTCATCCTTCGGATCGAGCCAGTCGAAATTGGCGTAACGCTCGATGTCCATTCCGTCGGGCGCCTTGCTCTGGACGAACAGCTCGAGCCGGTAGTGAATCTGCCCGAACGCGAGCTTCGTCCCCTCGGTATTCACCTGATACTGATTCGTGGCCAGCGCCGTAAAGGTCGCAATCGAATTCAGCACCGCGGGCGACTTGCTGAACGCGGCTGTGTAGCGCCGCACGCGCTCTTCCCACGGCTTGCGGTCGACGTGAATCTCCACGCGCGGCCCGAGATACGTCTGCGGCGCCTCGTGCGAGAAATCGGCGGCCGCGCCCTCGGCCGTCTGCACCTGCACTTCCTGGCTCGTCTTTACCCGGATCAGCGCTTGCACGGCGGCGCGGTACTGCTCGTCCGTTTCTCGCCAGATTTCCCGCCGCAGCACCGGAATATCGTCGTCGAGCGATGCGGAAGTGCCCGGGCTCGTCCAGCTCGGCTGCTGGTTCGGCAGCTTGTGCGTGTCGTCGAGCTGGTAGCTTCCGACGCGCGTCTGCGTCTCGAGCCACCGCCCGCGGTCTTCCGTGCTCGAAAGCAGCGCGCCGTTCGATCCCGAGACGTCCGAATACTGGCGGTCGGAAATCGTGTAGCTGATGAAGTAGGCCGGCGGATCAGCCTTCGAAAGTGTGGTGAACGACCGGTCGAGTTCCTGCTGCATCGCCGTGAGAACGGCGGGGTCGCCATCCTTCTGCGGCGGGTGGTTCGCTGCGGAACAGGTGAACGCAGTAGCGAGCACTGCGGTGGCGGTGACGAGAGTACTGCGGCTATATTTGCTTTTCATCATTGCGCAAAGTCCAACAGTTTAAGATAGGATGGTCCGTTTCCCAAACGAAAAGCCGGAGGCGGTTGTCTTCCGGTCCAATGTGACGGCAGGGGCGAAGTGTTGGTTACCGGAATCGGCGTGGGCGTGGGCACGAAGGAGACTTAGATGCGCGCGATCGTCGTTAGGCGGTATGGGCCGCCCGACGTTTTTGAACTTCAGCAATTGCCCGATCCGCAGCCCAAAGCGGGCGAGGCGCTGATCCGCGTCAAGGCCATCGGCGTCAACTTCGCGGACCTTATGCAGCGCATGGGCATCTATCCCGGCGGCCCAAAGCCTCCCTTCGTGCCCGGCCTCGAGATCGCGGGCGTGGTCGAGAAGATCGCGCCGGGCGGAAAGCCGGTCGAAGAAGGCGCGGCACTGCGGGTCGGCGATGCCGTCACCGCGTTCACCGATTTCGGCGCCTACGCCGAGTGGGCCGCCGTTCCCGTCTCGCAAGTCCACCGCCTTCCGCCCGGCATGCGCTTTGAAGAAGGCGCCGCGATCCCCGCCAACTACCTGACGGCGTATCACGCCATGTTCACGATGGGCAATCTCCAGCCCGGCGACCGCATCCTGATCCACGGCGCGGCGGGCGGCGTGGGAATCGCCGCCGTGCAGCTCGCGCACACGCGCGACCTCGTCATCTTCGGCACCGCCGGCCCGGCGAAACAGGAATATCTTCGCAAGATCGGCGTCGATCACGCGATCGACTATGAAAAAAGCGATTTTGTGGAGGTCGTGAAAAAGTACGCGCCCGACGGCGTCGAAATGGTGATGGACCCGATTGGCGGCAAATCCTTCGCGCGCAGCTTCGAGTGCCTCGGTCCCGTCGGCCGGCTCGTCGTCTATGGCTTTTCCGCTGCGGCGAGTTCCGACGGCAAGCGCAGCCCCGTGCGCGCCGCTCGCGCGTTTCTGCAGACGCCTCGCTTCCACCCGCTAAAGCTCCTTGAAAAGAACGCCTCCGTGATCGGCGTCAACCTGGGCCGCGTGCGCTCCCGCGACGCCATGCTCCGCCGCGAGCTCGACGAAGTCTTCCGCCTCTACACCGACGGCAAAATCAAACCGGTGATCAGCAAGATGTTCACGCTCGAGCAGGCCGCCGACGCCCACAAGTACATTCAGGACCGCAAAAACATCGGCAAAGTCATCCTCTCTGTTCGGTAACTTGGCCGCGTGGGGCCGGCGTCTCGACCGCCGGCTCGAACCCGAAACCACGCAGTCTTCCATCATTTGTGCGCTGCGGAATCGCGTATAATCCGCGGCGCATGCCGCTCGCCAACGGATCGCGCCTGGGTTCGTATGAAATTCTCGCCGGCATCGGCGCCGGCGGGATGGGCGAAGTGTACCGCGCGCGCGATTCGAAGCTCGGGCGCGACGTGGCTCTGAAGGTTCTGCCCGAGATGTTCGCGCGCGACGCCGAACGCCCGAGCCGCTTCCAGCGAGAAGCCAAAGTTCTCGCCTCGCTCAATCATCCCAATATCGCGGCCATCTACGGCCTGGAAGATTCCGGCGCGACTCACGCGCTCGTCATGGAGCTCGTCGACGGACCGACTCTCGCCGATCGCATCGCGGCCGCGCCGATTCCCGCGGACGAAGCGCTGCGCATCGCGCGCCAAATCGCCGACGCCCTCGAATACGCCCACGAGCGCGGCATCGTCCATCGCGACCTCAAACCGGCGAACATAAAGGTCACGGCCGACGACTCCGTGAAAGTCCTCGATTTCGGCCTGGCGAAAGCGCTCGAAGGCGACGCCGCATCGATCGACATCGCCAATTCCCCCACCATCACGCGCATGGCCACGCAGGCGGGCGTGCTGCTCGGCACCGCCGCCTACATGTCGCCCGAACAAGCGAAAGCCAAGCCGGTCGACCGCCGCGCGGACATCTGGGCGTTCGGCTGCGTCCTCTACGAAATGCTCACCGGCAAAATGGCTTTTAGCGGCGAAACGGTCACCGACACGCTCGCGGCGGTCATCAAGGAAGAGCCGGATTGGTCGCGACTCCCGGTCGGGACGCCGGCGCGCGTGCGCGTCTTGTTGCAGCGCTGCCTGCAGAAGGATCCCAGGCAGCGTCTCCGCGACATCGGCGACGCCCGCATCTCGCTCGACGAAGTTATCGCCGGCGCCGCGCCGGAAATCGCGTCGACAGTGGCCGAGCCGGCTTCCCGATGGACTCGCGTTTTACCCTGGGCGGTGGCTGGCTCATTGGCCGCCGCGTTGATCGCGGTGGCCATCCTGTGGAGATCGAGTCTGCCTGCGACGCAATCGCCGATGCACTTCAGCGCCGTCACGAATTTCTCCGGCGTGCAAGCGCAGCCGGCCTTTTCGCCCGACGGCCACTCGATCGCTTTCGTTTCCAATCGCGACGGCCATTTCAATGTGTATGTGGGCCTCGTGCACGGCGGCAACCTGGTCCAAATCACCAATGACCCCAACCTCAAATCAGCTCCGAGTTGGTCGCCGGACGGCACGACTTTAGCTTACGCGCGGCTCAATGAGTCCGGCCTCTGGGACATCTGGGAGGCCCCAGCGCTCGGCGGGACGCCGCGGCGGATCGTCCTGAACGCCGCCGATCCCACCTGGTCTCCCGACGGCCACTCGCTCGCCTATTTCGATCCGGCGGACGGCGCCATCTGGATGTGCGGAACTTCGGGTGAGAATGCGCATCTCGCCGTGCCGCCGTGGGAGACGGGTGACTGGAACACGCAGCCGCGCTTTTCTCCCGATGGCCACAAGATCGCGTTTGCCGGGAGGCCCTCCGGCGGCGCGCCTTACGGCGAATTGGCTGTCGGCGACATCAGCTCCAGAAAAGTGCAGGTCCTCACCCACGATAATGCGCTGGCGCTTTCGCCCGCATGGTCGGCAGACGGCAAATTCATTTATTTTGCATCCAGCCGCGGCGGAACAATGAACATCTGGAAAATCGCCGGGACGGGCGGTCCGCCCGAACAGATTACCGCCGGCGAAGGCGACGACGCCGATTTGGACGTATCGGCCGACGGCAAACGCATCGTCTTCGGCACGCTGCGCCAGAAAGTCGCCCTCGCGCAACTTGACCTTCTTGCGAAACTCGGGGCGCAGGCCACGAAGATTCTCACGACCGATGTGGCGCGAAACCAGTTCGGACCGGCTTATTCTCCGGACGGGAAAAGTCTCGCCTACTTCACAAATCTCAAAGGGGCTGAAAACGAGGCGATCTGGGTTTCGTCCGCCGACGGCTCCAACGCCGAGGCGCTCGTTCAGGACGCGCAGCTCAATATCTATCCTGTGTGGGCGCCGGACGGTAAGGCCGTCCTATACATGTCCGATGCCGGGGGTCCAGCCGCTGTGAACTGGCAGATTCGCCGTGTTCCTATTGGAGGCGGAGCGCCCGAGACCCTTGCGGATGCAGCCACGAGTTTTCGCGCGGATGTGGGCCGCGATGGCCGCGTTCTGTTGTTTGTCCAGTCGGAAGTCCGCGTGTTCGACCCTCGCGACGGCAAGACTGAAATGCTCGGCACTCTGCCGGCACAGCCGCTGAGCGGCGTCTTGCTTTGGTCGCCGGACGAGCGTTCAGTCGCTTACGGAATCGCTCCCCGCCAGGCAAACGACCCCGACGCAGGCCTGTGGGTGACGGACTTCCACAGTCCACCACGCCAGATTTTTCAGGGATGGCTGGTCTGGTCGTCCCATGGTCGTGGAGATGAGATTGATTTTCTCGAAGGCAGACCCGACCTGACTGCCGTCTTGTGCAAAGTGAAGTGGGATGGGCAAGGCCTCACCCGAACGCCATGGACTGTTCCCGGCCTCTATTATCTGAACTATTTTCATACCATCATCGGCAACGAGTTCGCAGCCTCGCCCGACGGGCGTTACCTTGCATTTCAGACAGACCAGGTTTTGGACGAAAACATCGGCATGATCGAGAACGTCCGCTAGCACCCCAATCCCCGCGGCCCGATCGGTCGGCCGCCCGCCTGCGCTTTCTGTTCGCTGTTCCCCTTCGTGCACACCTGTACTACGCAGATTTGCGGCCGGCCGCCCGTTGTGATGCCATAGCTACAGGCGGGATGAGAGGTGGATTATGCGAGGAATCGGTAGCGTGATCGGGCTTCTGATGGTCGTGGTGATTTCGCTCGTGACCTACAAATACTTTCTGGCCTCGGGGCCCTCGGCGGACGCGGGCGCGTCCACTCCCGTGCAGACCATCGACGCCGTCGGCGCGCAAAACGATCTCATCGCCATTGCCCAGGCCGAGCGCATGTACCAGGCCCAGAACGGCAAGTACGCCCCGCTCGACGACCTCGTCACCGGCGGCGTCATGAACTTTCGCAAGCCGAGCCGGAGGGGCTACACCTACGAAGTCGAAGCGTCAGACACCAGTTTCCGCGCGACCGCCCAGTGCACCTCGGACCAAACGGCAGGCTGCCACAGCTATTCCATCGATCCGACCATGAACGTCCAGATCGTACCCTGATCCGGATCACCGGCAGCGCCTCGCGCGCTCCTCATCGAGCCGGGCGCCTCTAGTCCGCAATCTCGAAAATCGTCTCCAGCTCCACAGGGACGCCGAGCGGCAGGCCTGCCACGCCATACACGAGCCGGCAAGGATTCTTGTCTTTCCCGAAGACGTCCTGCAGCAGCTCCGAGGCGCCGTCGGCGATTTTCGGCAATGCTGGGACATCGCCCGAAATCGCGATCGAGACTCCCAGCCGCACGATCCGCGTAACCCGGTCGAGCGATCCCAGATGCTGCCTCGCGACCGCCAGCCCGTTGAGCGCCGCGAGGCGCGCCGCTTGTCGTCCTGCATCCACGTCGAGTTCAGCGCCCACGCGTCCTGCGAATCTCGCCGCGCGGCCTTCGGTGGGCATCATCCCCGTAAGAAAAAGCAGGTTGCCCGTCTGCACCGCTTCCGTGTACGCGCCAAACGGCTCGGGCGGCGCCGGAAGCTCGATGCCGAGTTCCTTCAGCCGCTGTTCGGCGCTCGCCGGCTTCGTTCCTTCGCTTCTCGCTTCTTGCTGTTTCGCGCTAGCGTTCATCGGTCTCTGTCCTCTCCTATCGAACTGCTACCATCGCCCCGCATGGGCGCCGCCATCCACATGAAGCACTTCTCCGGTCACTTGATCCGCCTCCGCGATGTACAGAACGGCGTCGACGATGTCCGCGACCTCCACGATCTTCCCCATCGGCTGAAACGTTTTCATCGCTTCCTGGGAGTCGTTCTTGTGCAAGGGCGTGTTGACGACTCCCGGTGCCACGGCGTTGAAGCGAATGCCTTCCTTCGCGTACTCGATGGCGAGACTGCGGGTCACCGCATTCAGGCCACCCTTCGTGATCATCGAGACCGAAGCCTTTTCGCCCACGAACGGCTGATCGACCAGCGACGCGGAGATCGTCACCACGCTCCCCGACTTCTGCTTCAGCATCTCCGTCACGGCGAGTTGCGTGATGTAGAGGAATCCCAGCAGGTTCGTTGAGACCAGAGCGTTGAAATCCTCGGTAGTGAACTCCGTGAAAGGCTTCACGCGGAAGATTCCGGCGTTGTTCACCAGCACGTGAACAGCTCCGAAACGCTCGGTCGCCGCTTGGACCGTCTTGACGGCGGTCTCGCGCTTGCCGATATCGCCGTCGACGAAAACCAGGCTGGACGACGCGGGCAAAGAATCGCCGCCGCCCAAAGACGTTGCAACCACGCTGTAGCCCTTTCCGAGAAAGCCCTCGACCAGGCCCGCGCCGATTCCCCCGGAAGCTCCTGTGATGATTGCTGTTTTCTTTTCTTGCATGAGCCCTCTTCAGTTGCGCAGCATGACTTATCGGTCGCCGCACTGGCCGTCTGATGCCAAAGCTTTGGCTCGCGATCCGTCCGTTTTTCCAATCTCTGAAGTGAGGAAGGGACAGGCTTTAGCAGCGCGCGATCTGCGCATTGACGTGAGCCGTCCTGATTGAAGGAGGGTGAACGATTCTGGGCGCTTTAGGCCGAGGCGAACTCGGCCTTCGCGATCGCCCACTTCCCTGCGTTCTTCGCGTATTCCACGCGCAGCACGCGGCGCTCGACACTGCGTACGTAACCGCCGCCCTGCGCGTGCGCCATCTGCGCGAGCGTGGAATCCCGCGGAATCGCGCTTTCGGTTTCGACGGCGCAGTGGTATCGCCCGGCCGCGCGCGTGCCATCCGCGGCAATTTCGACGGCATCCGGCGCGGCGTCGTGATCCGGCGCGATGCCGCGCACCGAGGGATCGAATGCCGCGGCTTTCGCATTCACGAATAGCGACGCAGCCTCGTCGCTTGCTCCCGTGTTGACGCGCCGCATCCAGTTCTGGTGCAGATCGCGGATCGCAGCTTCGTTCTCGAGTTCCGCCAGGCGCGCCTTCGTCGCATCGTCCGCGAGAATCGCGGCAGGCGCCGCAACCGCAAGCGGCGCGGCCAGCAGCGCTCCGCCTTTCAGAAACGACCGCCGCGTGGGAGCGCTCTTCTCTTTCCGGCTCATACGGCGCCTCCCGTCGTGGGCACCTGATAGAAGCGTTTGATGTCAAACTCCCCTGCAAGCCGCTCGTGCGCGCCGACCGCGCTCATGCTCAGCCCGTTCGGCCCGCAGTTGTAGCCCACGCCCACGTCGCGCATCGTGTGCAGGTTCACCAGGATCGTGCCCAGCGTGCCGTTGCACGCCTCTTCGAGCCAGTACATAAAATACAGTCCGTCGCGAATCTTCACGTACGCCGCCGGGCCGCTCCACTGCAATCCGCCCGCGTCCTTGTCCGTGAAAATGATCCACGAGAGCGAGTGCGGCGTTGAATACAGGTGCATCGACGTCAGATTCGGCGCGTAATTCTGGCTCACGGCGCGCCCGAGCATTTCCTCGGTGAACTTGTGCCGGTTGTACTTCGGCGGAATCAGCCCCTCCATTTCGATCACGCCGAAGTGGATCTTCACGCCCGCCTCATTCGCGAAATACGGCGTGTTCAGATAGCCGTTGAAACACGTCACCAGCCCCTGATCGAAATCGGCGACGATCGCGTGTCCGTCATGATCGGGCATGCCCTCCAGCAGGTGGCCGAACATGATCACGCCCGGCATCGACTCCCAGCCCTGATAGCGCGCCTTCGTCCAATTCGCGTCGCCTTCCTTGCGCCAATTCAGATTCTCGGCGTCCTCCACGCGATATTCGATCGCCGGCGCATGGTCGTAGCGCA
>DATJRU010000158.1:0-100689 GCA_035504455.1 Vulcanimicrobiaceae bacterium | reverse complement strand
ATCTCGGCCGAGCCGAGCTTGAACACGCGCCCTTCGACTTCGACCGGCATTCCAGTTGGCGGACTGTCGCAAAACGGACATAGATGGAAACCGCGGGTCTGTTTCGTGCGTTGGTGCAGGCATAAGGCCAGCAGCCTGGCTGAAAATGTGGCGCTCACGGGCCCCTTGCTGAAGGGCACATCTGTCGCGAGCCAGCCCACCCTCACCAGGTCGCCTGAGTTGGTCTGATCGGGATAATAGACCACCAGCGCGTCTCGCGTCTCAGAGCGTTTTCGAGAAGAGGGGCTTCTGGTCCATTTGCTGCTCGTGGAGGTAGCGGTCGAAGACCATGGCGACGTTGCGGATGAAGATGCGGCCGAGCGGGGTGACGCGGATTTCGCTGGGGGCGAGGGTGACGAGGCCTTCGGCGCGCGGCTCCTCGAGCTTTTGAAGCTCGGCCTGGAAATATTCGTCGAAGGTGATGCCGAATTCGCGCTCGATTTCGCTTTTGGGGATCACGGTGTGGCAGAGGAGGCGCGAGATGACGGCGCGGCGCAGCAGATCGTCGGGCGAGAGACGATAGCCGCGCATTGTGGCGAGGCCGCGCTCGGCGACGCTCGACTGGTACGCGGGAATTTCGCGGCGGTTCTGCGCGTAGGCGCTGCCGATGGAGCTGATGGCGCTGACGCCCATGCCGTAAAGGTCGGCGCCGGCTTTCGTCGTATAGCCCTGGAAATTGCGATGGAGCGTGCGGTTCTCCTGCGCGGTGGCGAGCTCGTCGCCCGGAAGCGCGAAGTGGTCCATGCCGATGTAGAGGTAGCCGCCGGCGAGAAAGCCTTCGAGGCCGGCGCGGAAGATGCGGAATTTTTCCTTGCCTTCGGGCAAGTGCGAGGCGAACGCGCCTTGCTGCTTGCGCAGCCACGGGACGTGCGCGTAGCTGAACATGGCGACGCGGTCCGGCGCGAGGCTCAGGACTTGCTGGATCGTAGCCTGAAACGTCTCTGCGGTTTGGTAGGGCAGGCCATAGATCAGGTCGACGTTGAGGCTGGCGAAGCCCAGCTCGCGAGCGGCGGCGATCAGGTCGCGCGTCATTTCGTATGGCTGAACGCGGTGGATCGTTTCCTGCACGCGCGGCTCAAAATCCTGGATGCCCATGCTGAGGCGATTGAAGCCCATGCGGCGCAGCGTTTCGAGGTGTGCGCGGCTGGTGACGCGCGGATCGATTTCGATGCCGATTTCGGCGTCGGGGCCGAAAGAAAAGAGTTCGCGCGCGTAGCCGAAGAGGTCTTCGAGCTGCGCGGGCGAGAGGAATGTGGGCGTGCCTCCGCCCCAGTGGAACTGCACGACTGGTCGCTTGCGCGAGACCAGGCGCGCGACGTGGGCGATTTCGCGCTTCAGCGAGGCGAGGTACGGGATCGCGACGGATTTATCTTTCTGGATCGAAACGTTGCACGCGCAGAAAAGGCAGAGGCTCTCGCAGAAGGGAAGATGCATGTAGAGCGAGAGCGGAGTGGCGGATTCATCGGCGCGAGCGTAGAACTCTTCGAGGTCGGCGGGGCCGAAATCGTCTTTCCAGACGGGCGCGGTGGGGTAGCTGGTGTAGCGCGGGCCGGGACGATTGTATTTCTCGAGGATCTCGTCCGAGATCAGGCCGATTTCGAGTTTTGCGCCGTTTTGTGCGGTTGCGTTCGTCATCGCCAAAACCAAAGATGCCGGGCTGGAAGGACCCGGCGCTACGTTTAAACCTTAACTGCGGCCCGCGCTGTTTGGGCTGCTTCTACGAAGGCTTTCGCGTTCGCGACCGGCGTCGTCGGCAAAATACCGTGGCCGAGGTTCAGGATGTGGCCCGCGCCGCCGGTCTTCTCGATTGCTTCGCGGACGGCGCGGCGGACGCCGGCTTCGTCGCCCAGCAGAATCGACGGGTCGACATTGCCTTGCAACGCGACGCGAGGGCCGAGCCTGCAGCGGGCATCGGCCAAGTCCGTATTCCAATCGACGCTCACGACATCCGCTCCCGTTTGCGCCAGATTTTCAAGATGGCGCGCAGAGCCTTTGGCGAAAAGGATTTTCGGCACGTGCTGCGCGGCGAGAGCCTCGAAGATGCTTTGGGTCGCGGGCAGCTCGAACGCGGCATACGCGTCGGCGGTCAGCTCCGTCGCCCACGTATCGAAGAGCTGCACGACAGCTGCGCCCGCCGCAATTTGCGACTTCAGGTAGCCGACGGTGGCGGCCGCGATTCGCGCGAGCAGTTCGCGAACGGTGGCGGGCTGGTCGCGCAGCATCTGTTTGGCGCGCGAGACGTCGCCACGCGTCTGCCCTTCGATCATGTAGCACGCGAGAGTCCACGGAGCGGCGGCGAAGCCAATGACCGGCACGTCCGGACCCGCCTCGCGGCAGATCGTGCGGATCGCGTCGCCGACGAATTTCGTGTCGCGGCTCGCGTCGAAGTCGCGCAGCCGGCGCACAGCGGCAAGGTCGCGTACTGGATTTTGCAGCACGGGCCCGGAATCCGGGACGTCCAGCGGCAATCCCATGGCCTCGGCGACGATGAGGATGTCGGAGAAGACGATGATGGCGTCCACGCCGAGGACCCGGTACGGCTGAAGCGAAACTTCGGCAGCCAATTCCGGCGTCTTGCAGATTTCGAGAAACGTGTGGCGCGCGCGAACGGCCTGGTACTCGGGCAGGTAGCGGCCAGCCTGGCGCATGAGCCACACGGGGACGCGGTCCGTCGGCTGAAAGCGGCAGGCGCGCAGGAATAGCTCTCGTTTGTTTTCGCCCTTTGGCTGCATTTCGGTCGTGGTAGATTGCACTGCAATCATAACACTTCCAGGGGCGCGAGCCGCTCAGCGGGCTCGCACCAGATGAGCACCTCGGTCGATTTTATGCGCCGCTCTCAACACAGAGCGCACCGAGGAGCACGGAGGCCACGGAGAGTCGCCGGGCAGTTCGCTGGGGCACGGCGACGCCACGCGCTCGCACCTTTTTGAAACGATTCGGCGCTATAATTCCTGATTTGAACGCGTTTGGGCCCTGCTACCGGCTCGCCCAGCGCATCCAAAGCACATGCCCATCCACTTGGCCTATCTGAGCCTGGCCCTCTACGCCGCGAGCTTTGTCTGCTACGCGCGGATCCTTTACGCGCCTAACTTGTGGCTCGGCCGCCTGGCGACCGTATTGCTCGCCGCCGCCATCGCGGCCCACTATTTCGCCCTGCTGGATCGCGCCGCCGGCACCCACACCATCCCGTACGACGATCTTTACGGCTCGATGTCGCTGTTTGCGTGGCTGCTGGGCATCACGTATCTGGGCCTCGAGCTGATCCACCGGCAGCGCTCAGTGGGGGCCTGCGTGACGCTTTTCATGGTGATCTGGCTGGCCGGGCTCGAGACGCTGGTGCCCAAGCCGCCCCTGGTGGCCCCGCCGGCGCGCGGTGCACTTTTCGCGCTGCATGTGACGCTGAACACATGGGCGTATTCGGCCTTTGCGCTATCATTCGTGCTCAGCTTGGTCTATATCGTGCAGGATCGCGTGTTGCGGTCGCGGCATCCCAGCGCGGCTTTCTGGCGCTTTCCGGCGCTCGACGTGCTGGACCGGATGGCGCGGAGCAGTGTGTACATTGGGCTGGCGGCGCTTGCCGTGGGCGTGGTCAGCGGGATGATTTGGGCGCACCGCCTTACGGGAACCTACCCGTTCACCGATCCGAAGTTTATTGTGACGATTGCGATCCTCGCGGTTTACGTCACGTATTTGCGGCTCTCGCGGAGCGTCCACTGGCGAGGAGCGCGAGCGGCGACGATCTGCGCGCTGAATTTCGCCATCGTCCTTTTCAGCTACACGATCGTGAATCTGTATCTCACGGGATTTCATCGTTTCTACTGATGGCCACGCCCGCTAACGCCCGCACCAGCTCGGCCAGCCGTTCGCAAGGCGGCGCTCGAGGACGTGTCCACCTCGTGCTGATCGGGTGCAATCATCGCACCGCGCCGGTGGAACTGCGCGAGCGCGTCGCGTTCACGCAGGAACAGGCGCTGCACGCGGCGACCGAACTGCGCCGGCAGGGAATTCTCCAGGAAGCGGTCGTCCTCTCGACATGCAACCGCAGCGAACTGTACGGCGTGGCGGACGCGGAATCGGCCCCTGTGGCAGACACGTTACAGGATTTCCTCACGTCGTATCACGGGATTCCGCGCGCGGAAATCGACGGCCGCATCTATCGGTGGGCGGGTCCCGACGCGCTGCGGCACCTCTTTCGCGTTGCGGCGGGGCTCGACTCGATGCTGCTCGGCGAAGCCGAAATCCTTGGGCAGCTCCGCAACGCTTATGGCAAAGCACTCGAAAACGGGTCGACGGGTCCGCTGCTGAATCGCGCGTTCCAGGGGGCGCTCGAGGTAGGGAAGCGCGTGCGGTCAGAAACTGAAGTGGGCGCGCGACCGATGTCCGTGGCACTGGCGGGCGTGAAGCTGGCGGAGCGCGTTTTCGGCAACCTCAAGGGACGCGCGGCGCTGGTGGTCGGCGCGGGCGCGGTGGCGGAGCAGGTTGTGGAGCACTTGCGGAATCGCGGCATTCGTTCGCTGCGGGTCGCGAACCGTTCGTTCGATCGCGCCGCGGAGCTCGCCGCCACGATGGGCGGCGAAGCCGTGGCGTGGGACGCGCTCGAGAGCGTGCTGGCCGCGCCCGACATCATCGTCACGTCGGTCGCCAACGGACAGGTCCTCACGCGGGAAATGCTGGAACGAGCTCTGGCGGCCCGCGGCGGACGCCCGATCTTCGTGGTCGATCTCGGCATTCCGCGCAACGTGGCGCCCGGGGCGAGAGACCTCTACAACCTCTACCTCTACAACATCGACGACCTTGGCGAAATCGTCGAGCAGAATAAGCGCGCGCGCGAAGCGGAAATCCCGCGGGCCGAGGCGATCATCGCCGAGCACGTCGAGAAATTCGAGGGCTGGCGCGCCGGCATGGAAGCCGCGTCGATCGTGGACGATTTGCGCGGGCGTTTTCACGAGCAGCGCGAGGCTTTGCTGCGCGCGCGGCTCGCCGAAATGCAGGGGGTCTCACCCGAAGAGCGCGAACGGCTCGCGGCGATCACCCAAGAACTCATCGACCAGCTCTTGCGCGAGCCCTCCGAACGCTTGCGCAGCGGGCGCGGATTGACCGGGCGGCTCGCCGCGATCGAAGCGGTGCGCGAGCTATTCGCGCTCGATGCTTCCGATCCGCCGGGAGCGGCGCGCGCTCGCAAGCCCGAGGATCGCGAGTGACGCACCTGCGCATCGGGACGCGCGGCAGTTCGCTCGCACTCTGGCAGGCCAATCACGTCGCAGACTCGCTCGCGAAACTTCACGGCGTTGCGACGGAACTCGTCCGCATTCGCACGTCGGGCGACCACCTGCAATCCGCCTCGACGGCCCAGGTGAACGAAGCGATCGGCGCCGAGGGCGGCAAAGGCATCTTCATCAAGGAAATCGAGGACGCGCTTCTTTCCGGCGCCGTCGACCTCGCGGTGCACAGCATGAAGGACGTGCCCACCGAAACGCCCGCCGGCCTCACCTTTGCCGCGATCGGGCGCCGCGAAGATCCCCGCGACTGCCTGATCTCGCGCAGCGGCGCCAAACTCGAAAAGCTGCCGCAGGGCGCGGTCGTGGGAACCAGCAGCCTCCGGCGGCAGGCGCAGCTTCGCCACCATCGCCCCGATCTGGAAGTAGCCGACCTGCGCGGCAACGTGGATACGCGCATCCGCAAGCTGGAAAGTGGCGCGTTCGACGCGATCGTTCTCGCGGTGGCCGGCGTCACGCGCCTCGGCCTGCAAGAAAAAGTGACGCAGATTTTCGACGAGGACTTGATGCTGCCGGCCGTGGGCCAGGGCGCCATTGGAATCGAAACGCGCGCGGACGACATGCGCACGAGCGCTTTGGTCGCCGCTCTCGATGACGCCGAAACGCGCGCCTGCGTCACCGCGGAACGCGCCCTGCTTCGCGAGTTGCAGGGCGGCTGCCAGGTGCCGCTCGGCGCCTGGGGGCGCATCCGCGGCGGGGAATTGCATCTCGAAGCTGCCGTTTTTTCGCCTTCGGGCTCCGAGTACGTGCGGCTCGACGAAGCGGGCTCGCCCGGCGAAGCGGAAGCTGTGGGCATCCGGCTGGCGCAGTCGATGATCGAAGCGGAAGCGGACCGAATCCTGCGTCTCGCCGGCCGTTCGGCCGGACAAGGTTAAGTGGGCGCGCCGCTACAGGGGAAACGCGTCGTGGTGACGCGCGCGGCCGAGCAGGCGGAGCTCTTTATCAAGGCGCTCGAATCGCTCGGTGCGGAGGTGCTGCTGCTTCCGGCGATTGCCTTCGGCGACCCTGACGATCCCGCGCCTCTCGACCGCGGCATTTCCGAACTCGACAAGTTCGACTGGGTCATCTTCACCAGCGCGAACGCAGTGAAGTTTTTCGTGCGGCGTTTCAGCGCGCTCAATCTGCGCGGCGATCGCGCGAGCCGTCTGATGCTGGCGCCTCACGTCGCCGCGATTGGATCGGCGACGAGCGACGAAGCCTGGAGCGCGGGGTTCATTCCGCAGTACGAAGCAGAGGATCCGAGCGGCGAAGGGCTGGCGCGTGAGCTAGCCGGTCAAGTGGCGAGAAAGCGCGTGCTGCTGCCTCGCAGCGACCAAGCGGACGCGCGGCTTCCGGAAGCTCTTCGAAATGCAGGCGCCGATGTCACGGAAGTCATCGCGTATCGCAATGTCGCCCCGTCCTTCGATCCGAAGGTGCTGGATGCGATTCGCGAAGGCGCCGTTGACGTGATCACCTTCTTCAGCCCGTCCGCATATAGGCACCTGGCCGCGGAAATTGGAGTGGAAACTCTGCTGCGGCAATCGGGTAAGATATTGCTAGCTTCCATCGGGCCCACGACGTCGAACGCGATCCGGGAGGACGGCTTGCAAGTGGCGATCGAGGCGCAGGCTGCGTCTGCCGCCGCGCTCGCCAAAGCCATCGAGGATCGTTTTCGAGAGCGAAGCCGGCTGGAGGCAGCGAGCCAATGACATTCCCCATTCATCGTCCGCGCCGCTTGCGCCGTTCCGAGGCGCTGCGCGGCTTTGTGCGCGAGACGCGGCTCTCGACCGAAGGGCTCGTCTATCCGATGTTCGCCTGCCCGGGCAAGGGCGTGCGCAAGGAAGTGAGCTCGATGCCGGGCGTCTACCAGCAATCGCCCGATCAGATTGTCGAAGAGTGCAGGGAAGTGGCCGGGCTCGGCGTGCCGGCGGTGCTGCTCTTTGGCTTGCCCGAGCACAAGGACGAAACCGGCTCGGAAGCCTCCGAACCGAACGCGGCCGTGCAGCGCTCGATCGAGGCGATTCGCAAGGCCAAGCTCGATCTGCTCGTCATCACCGACGTTTGCCTGTGCGAATACACGAGCCACGGCCACTGCGGGGTGCTCGATGCGGCGGGCGCGGTGCAAAACGACCCGAGCATCGCGCTGCTCGCCGATGCCGCGCTTTCGCACGCGCGGGCTGGAGCCGACATCGTCGCGCCGTCGGACATGATGGACGGGCGCGTCGCGGCGATCCGCGAGAAGCTGGACGCGAACGGCTTTCAGGACATCGCGATCATGTCCTACGCCGCAAAATATTGTTCGGGATTCTACGGGCCGTTTCGCGAGGCGGCGGAGTCGGCGCCGCAGTTCGGCGACCGCCGCAGCTACCAGATGGACCCGGCCAACGCGCGGGAGGCGCTCCGCGAAGTGGCGCTCGATCTCGAGGAAGGCGCGGACATCATCATGGTGAAACCGGCGCTGCCGTATCTCGACATTATCCAGCGCGTGCGCGAGCGCTTCGACGTACCCGTGGCCGCCTACAACGTGAGCGCCGAATTTTCGATGGTGAAAGCCGCCGCGCAGAAAGGCTGGATCGACGAGCAGCGCATCACGCTCGAAATCCTCACTGGCATTCAGCGCGCCGGCGCGTCGATCATCCTCACCTACCACGCCAAAGACGCCGCCCGCTGGCTGAAGCACTGCTGACCATCCGGCTAGCATCTTTCACTGACAGCGCGCGTACTTTCAGGCAGAATACGGCGCAAATGGCCGGCCCCGCCGACAAAACCGCCGCGGGATTCACTTTCTATCACGGCTATCTGGCCGTGGTGTATGGCGTCGTTGCGACCGACGGGCTTGAGCTTCTGGGCGACAAATCAACTTTTGGCCTCCCGCAGTTCCTGCTCCTGTTCTTTGGCGTCTTTGCGATTGGTTTGCATTTCTGGTTCGTGTGTTCGACTGTCGACGAATCAACGCACACGTTTTACCGGGTTCTTGCAGGCGACAGCCGCGCCTATCTGTTTTTCTTCGTCGACGCGATGTTCGCGACGGCGTTCGCGTGGCTCGTGCTGGCGATGTTCCACGGAGTGCCCTCGCGCGGAAAACTCCTCCTTCGATGGTTCCTGGTTGCCGCCGTTCTCAGCCTCGCTTACGACGTCTACTCGCAGATATTGGTGAGCATGGGTCGGCGAAGCAAATCGGCTGACGACGACAGCCGGAAAGTCATCTCGAACTACAACGACACGGTGAAGGCCTGGCTCTTTCAGGACTCGCTTTTCGTGGCGGGGGCTCTACTGCTTCTTTTGCTGGATCATGTGGCGATTCCCGGGGTCGATCTCTACTTCGCCGTCGTTGCGCTTGTGGTGCTGGCGCTTGACGTGAACTCCGCCCAGCAGTCGACGTCCGGAAATTCTTCCTGATAGGGCCGCGGCGGCCGAGCGACAGGGAATTCGGCCGCCGCCTTGCCCGCGAAGCTATTTCTTCAGCAATCCGAACCGGATCGGCACCAATTGGCGAAGGCGCGGCTCCCGCAGCCAAATTCCGAACCACGCAATCACCGCAGTGGAGAACGGAACCACGATCGGAAATGGGTAATGGATGCGCACGTACGCCGAGACTGCGCCGCCAAGATAGCCTGTCAGAAGGATCGCACCCAAAACCGCCGTTTGAGGGATCAGGTACAGGAGAAGAGCGCCCAGTTGCAGGCATGCGAGGAGCACTAGAACGTCCGTCGGCCAGCCGATCTGATCGAACATCTTGATGTAGAAGGGACTTCTGGTCAGCTTCCAGTGAGCGCTGGTGCACACAACGTATACGGGCCACAGCGAAACCACCCACCCTGCCCAGAACAGCAAGCGATCCCAGTTCGTTCCACGTGCTGGAGCATCAACGGCGACGGTGTTCATGTGTACCTCCCCTTTTGGGCCTGCGGCGCAAAACCGGCGTAGTATACGCGAAAATGCGCGGTTGGGGTCCAGCCCCTGTTTTTGTGGGGGTGCATCTTGCAGGACGAACTGCCGACGTTCCTAGCCGTGAATCCAGTGAAGGAGAATCAGGCTGAGCGTTGTCGCGCCAACCACCATCCAGAGAAGCAGACCTTGCAACAGAGGACGAACGCCAACGCGTTTGAGGGATTCCCTACTGAGCGAAGCGCCGATGAGGAACAGCGTGACGCTCAATCCGATCTGTCCAGCCCTGCTCGCCAAGTGAAACTCGGGCCGGAAACTCGGAAATGTGGAACTGAAGAACGCCGCAAGACAAAAGAACGGAATGAACCAGGGCACCTGAATCTTGGCTTTGTTCTTGAGAAGCACGGACGTGAGTATCGAGAGCGGCAGAATCCACAGAGCACGCGCGAGCTTGACGGTGGTGCCGACGGCGAGGGCCGTTGGGCCGTACTTCGCCGTGGCGCCGACGACGGAGCTCGTATCGTGGATCGCGAGAGCGGCCCATAAGCCGAATTGCGTTTGGCTGAGATGCAGCGCCAGGCCGATGACCGGAAAGAGGAAAAGCGCGACCGAATTGAGGATGAAAACGGTTCCCAGCGAGACGGCCATTTCTTCTTCGTTTGCACCCGCCAGTGGACCGACTGCGGCGATGGCGCTGCCGCCGCAAATGGCCGTGCCGGCCGTGATCAGGAACGACGACCGCTTATTCACCTGGAAAAAGTAGCCCAGCGTTAGGCCGAGGAGCATGGCGCCGCTGATGCTGAGGGCCGTATAGGCAAACCCGCTGCGCCCCACCTGCACGATCTCGCGCATGTTCATTCCGAAGCCGAGGGCCACCACCGACACCTGCAGCAGAATCTTCGCGACGTGTTTGGTTTGGCGGTGGAAAGGATTCGTCAGCGCCAAGCCGACGAACAACCCGAGCAGGAGCGCGAACGCCGGTGAAATCAAGGCGCTGGCCAGAATGAAAACGCCCGCTAGGAGGACGCTTTTGCGCATAGGCTTCCGTTCGGGGACGAACCGCCCTGCACACGGCCGGATGCCTCGGGCGAGGCAGCCGAACGCGCTACACGCGAGCGATGCGCGATCATGCGCTCGTGCAGGCTGCGAATGGCCTTCGAGCCCGTGGTCTCAAAAAGGAATGGAAAAAAGGCATGCACCAGACAAGCCAAGCCGCCGGCGATCATGCTCATGGAAAAGCCCAGGGCGCTCTGAAAGTGCTGCCCGTATGTTTCGCCAACCGTAGCGGGATGTTCCGTAAACGAAAGTTTCGACGAAGAGCTCACGTGCTTAGCCTCCGACGTCGAGAATAGCGCTGCTTCCGGAGAAGCGGTTTGCAAAGTTAGGCTTTCAGGTAGTAAAGTGTGCAAATTAATTTCAGAAATAGATAAACATAAGAAATGAAATGCCCTAAGACGCCTATATTAGGGTATACTTATTTCAGCAGGGAACTGCGTAACAGCCGGCGCTCTCTGAAAGGACCAAGTAGCGGCCATGGACGAAATCGACGTTGCGATCCTGGGCTGTCTGCAACAAGACGCGACCATGCCCGTAGCGGAAGTCGCCGCTCGCTGCGGGCTCTCGGCCTCGCCTTGCTGGCGGCGCATCCAGTCTTTGATCAAGAACGGAACGATACTGCGCCGCGTGGCTCTACTCGACCCGGCCAAGATCAACGCCGAAGTGAATCTCTTCGTAAGCATCCGCACCAACGAACATTCGGAGGCGTGGGCGAACAAGTTTTGCCGGGCCGCGGCTCAAATACCCGAGGTCATCGAGTTTTACCGGATGACCGGCCAGGTCGATTATCTGCTGCGCGTCGTAGTGCCGAATATCGCCGCGTACGACGACGTCTATAAGCGATTGATCAAGACGGCTGAGCTTTCGGACGTCAGTTCCAGCTTCGCCATGGAGACGATCAAATACACGACCGCCCTGCCGCTCGAGTACGTGCACAAGACCGCGGCGGGGACGGAGCCGCGACGCCCGAAGCGGCGGCCGCGAAGCAAAAAACCGAAAAGCGGCAGCCGAGCTTGACTGGAACAGCTCGCTAGAATCCGCAAGGAGGACATAGAGCACAATTCGCTGTATTCGAAATCGCAGCCGGTGTACAAAGATGCCCGCATTTAGGCTCATCCAAGGGGAGGCAACTCCGATGGCTACGACAGTGGACTCGTTGTTCGATCAGTACGATCGCGGAAACATCACGCGGCGGCATCTCGTGCAGGCGTTGGCAGCGGCGCTGGTCCTGCCCGCGAAGGCTCTGGCCCAGGACGCCGCACCGGCTCCCGAGCCTCTCGTCCGTGGTCTGGGAGTCAACCACGTCGGGCTAGTCGTGAGCGATGTCGAGCAATCCTTCGCTTTCTATCAGAAACTGTTCGGGGTGACGAAAGGTTGGCCGGCCACCAACGCCGGGACCGGCATTCATCTGGACTTTCCGGTCGGATACATCAGCGTCGATACCGGAGAAAAAAAGGGCGTGATCACGCATTTCTCGATCTCGATCGACTCCATCGATCAGGATTCCGCAAAGGTACTCGCCGACAAAATCAACGCGGTCCTGCCCAACGCCAAAGCACGAGCCGCCTTTCAGCCAAACGACGGGGTCTCGACGGTCAACCTGCTCGATCCCGATGGCTTTCACGTGCAAATCTCACCGAAGAGCGGGCGCTGACGAGCTGAATCCGGCGAGGGAGACGCTTTCCCTCGCGCGCGCCCGGCTCATCGCATAAAATAGCTGGCCGTGCCATCTCATTCGTCTGACCTATTCGCCCGCGCGCAAAAGATCCTTGTGGGCGGCGTCGATAGCCCCGTCCGCGCATTTCGCGCCGTCGGCGGGCAGCCCCTGATCATCGACCGGGCCCACGGGTCGCGCATCGTCGACGTGGACGGCCGCGAATACATCGATTACGTCTGCTCCTGGGGCGCGCTGATCCTCGGACACGCCGACCCGGACGTCGTTTCCGCCGTAGCCGACCAGGCAGCGCGCGGCACCAGCTATGGCATGACCTCGCCGCTCGAGATTGAGCTCGGCGAGCGCATCGCCGCAGCCATTCCGTCGATCGAGCGCATCCGTTTCGTCAGCTCGGGGACCGAAGCCGCCATGTCGGCCGTCCGCCTGGCGCGCGGCTTCACTAGGCGCGACCTGATCCTGAAATTCGAGGGCGGCTACCACGGTCACGCGGACGGCTTTTTGTCCGAGGCCGGCTCTGGACTCGCCACCCTCGGTATCGCCGCAAGCCCTGGTGTGCCTGCCGAGTTTGCGGGGCTTACCCTGAATGTGCCATATAATGACGCCGCCGCGGTTGAACGAATCTTTGGGCAACACCCCGGCAAGATTGCTGCTGTGATCGTCGAGCCGGTGGCTGCGAATATGGGGGTAGTCCCGCCCGTGCCGGGCTTCCTCGAGTCCCTCCGCCGCATCACCGAGCGCGATGGCGCTCTGCTCATTTTTGACGAGGTAATCACCGGCTTTCGAATAGCTTACGGGGGGGCCCAGACGGCGTTTGGGATTCGCCCGGACTTGACCATCCTAGGGAAGATTATTGGCGGGGGCCTGCCGGTTGCGGCGTACGGGGGCCGCCGCGAGGTCATGGACATGGTCGCCCCACTCGGGCCGGTCTACCAGGCCGGGACCCTCTCCGGAAATCCGCTCGCAATGCGTGCGGGTCTGGCCTCTCTCGCTAAGCTGAGCGCGCCGGGTTTCTACGAGGCCCTCACCCGCAAGGCCCAACGCCTTGCGACAGGTCTTCAGGACGCTCTGCGGGAAGCTGGGCAGCCCGGGCAAGTCAATGTCGCTGGCTCTTTGCTTACGGTGTTCTTTACACCAAAAGCCGTTGCCGACTATGGCTCCGCAAAGAAATCGGACACGACTCTTTTCGCCGCCTTCTTTCGCCAAATGCTGGCCCGCGGGATATTTCTGCCCCCGTCTCAGTTTGAGGCACTATTCGTCTCCGCAGTCCACACCGACGCCAACATCGACTCAACTCTCGCCGCCGCCCGCGCCAGTCTACGCGCAATATCCTAAATTTGACCGTCTTGGCCCGGGGCGAAAGTCATCTATGGACGCACGTCGCCGCCCCCGTGTAATAACATAATATTCATTAGCGTTTTACATCGTAGAGAGGCAACAAGGGTGTGTCAAGTGAAAAACAGAGCGAGTCTCCGCCGCCCCTAGTCATAGCGTCTCGCGCCTGCTCTGCCACACCGTGATTCCCAAGAACGAAGTCAAAGCCGGCGCCGATCTCTACGGCATGGGCGTCAGCGCCATCAGCTCCATCGGCAGCGCCTACGCGCAGAGAGAGCTAGGCTTTTCATGGCGGTTCCAGGGACTGTAGGCTTTTCGCCAGCTCTATGTGGGATATTGTGTGGGGCTATGTCGTGGGAATGCTGGGATTGCCAGGATCGAGCGAAGTTGACGACAAATCGCGCGGTGGGACGCCTGGGGACGGGACGGGCGCGCGATATCCTGGCGAACGAGCGCCCGCCCGTTCGCCTTCGGGGTGCTGTTTCCGATGGAACAGATGAAACAGCGCCACGAGTCCTTTTTGTACGTCGGGCTCGAGGAGACGAAACACTTCGATCCCAGCCTCTACCTCCGCGGTCAGGAGCGCGCCACTGCCTAGAATGGCCACGTCAGAGGCCGTCACTTGGAAGAGAGTGAGCCCGTGCAAAGGCCAGGAGTTCGGCCTTGGTGGGCTGCTGCGCGCTGACGCTTGGTGCCGGCTGGGCGGCCCCGCCGAACGCGCTTAGGGCCGCGTTGATGCCCAGGCTGACCGCTGTAACCCATAGCTGAACTTTGCTCTGTGAGCCGGAGCTGAGCACCCGAAGTTGCGCCAACTCGCTCGTGCTCATTAGTCCTTGGGCGAATGTATTGAAGCAGGCAAGAAACGCCGTCTTCCTGCCACCAGCCGAGGTCGCGGCCGCGATGCACGACTGCAGTTGTCCGTCCAAGGTGGCGCCTAAGGTGGTCCACTGCGCGACGATTGCGCCGTCTGCCGGCGGCAAGGCTGGAATTTCTGCCTTCGCAATGTTCAGAATTCCCGTGATGACGTTTGCAAAATCCTGTGCCGTGGTGGTCGCGTTACAGCCGCTGGACAGCAAGAGCAGTATCGACACACTGCCCAGCCCGATGAGCTTTCGACGGACGTTGTGCCTTACCGCGAACACCGCCTTGTGGAATAGCAAATAGACAGAGCCTCCGATGAACGAGTAAGCAAACACGTGCCAGACGAGTTCGTGCATTTCTTTCTCCTTGCGAGTGGCCTTGTTGGGCAACTCTGAGCGATGGTTTTGGGATTGTGGGCGAGCCTAGAGGCCGCTGATCACGTGCAGATTGTGGTCGTCGCCATCCCATGCTTCGCTTCGCAAGGCTCGCGCCGAGACGATACAGCCGTGCGAAGCTTGTCCGGGGTGCTCGGCCGAATCACCGTGCCAACGGAAACCCGTGCGGCCAAACATTTCGTTTGCATGGTCGGGGGTGAGTACCAGCACATATTCGCCGCACGCTGGGTCGTGATCGATCAGGCCTGCGATCGAATAAAATCCACATGGGATTGGACCGACGCCGTGGTCGGATTGCATCGTGGGATTGTTTTTCCCCGGTCCAGCACCCGAATAGCCCGCACCTTTCGGCATGCCGTCGTGGAGGAGTTCACCGGTTCGCTGGATGAATGTCCACATTGGCTTGTTCCCTTCCAAGCCCTCAGTCGGCGGTCCTACTTTTGTGCGTTAGGCGTGGCCTGTTGCTGGACTCCAAAGAGCGCCGCGATCCACGCGACCTGAGGGAACGTCGTGGCTAGCAGACGGGGAAGATTCGTAATTGAATGGGAGATGCTGAACAGCCAGCGGTACCACCAGGTTGACGTCGGGCCGATTCCGTTGGGCGTCGGCATTCCGGCAGCTACCTGTACGGCGATCCAGCACGCGCCCACGATCTCAATTTGGTGCTTGTGCGTAGCAATCCATCCCCACATTTCCAGCTCCTTGTGTTTCGGCGGTGGGTCTCGACTGTTCGAGACTTCCGGGAATTTCAGCAAACTGGCGTCAAGACCAATACCCTACTGGCAGGAGGCAACGAACGTGGTGAAGTGCCCTGCGATCGCGCCTGGCAAAGCTGAGCGATTTTTCGCGGTCAAGAGCTCGTGGCCCGCGGCGTCCACAGACAGGAATTGCGTTCGCGAGGGGATCAGCTTGAGGGCAACCTTCATCTCATCGATAGAACCGAAAGCGTCGCGCGTGCCGTGAACGAATAGAGCCGGGGTGTGAAGCGCGGGGAAATGTGCTGTGCGCATCTGAGCCGGGGATTTGGGCGGATGGAGCGGGTACGACAGCAACAGAAGCGCGTCTGCAACTCCGGGTTCGGAAGCCGCCAGCATCGAGCACTGACGCCCGCCGTACGAGTGGCCACCCAAGAAGATTTGCCCTCGAACTAGTTGCCTTAGGACTTCTGCGGCCCGCTTCAGCCCTTGCTGATCGCGTTCCGCACCGCCTCGCTGTGGAGGTCCGTGAGGCCGGGCCTGTCGAAAGGGCAGATCGCACCGGAGAACTGTAATTCCAGACTTGCAGAAGGCGTCTGCGACTGCGACGAGGAGCGGCGATCTGCAATTCGCTCCCGCGCTGTGAGTGAAGACCAACCCGAGCCTTGAAGGATTGACAGGGAGGTGAAGAAACCCGCGAATCGGGACTTCGCCGGGTGGTGAATCCTCGAAGGGCTGAAAACCAGATTCCATCGTGCCTCGCGCGGGAGATGCTTCGCGAGAGTATCGTCGCACAAACGGGGGCGACGAAGGAATGCGAGCGACGCTAATTGCGGGGGCGATTACCCAGGTCAATCCAGCGGATGGGTGGCAGCGGAGAGTGCTCAATTCCCTGCCGCTCGCAGAGTTTCTCAAGGCGCTCGTAAATGTGCGGCAGATGGTTCGTTGCCATGTCGTGAACGAATGCGGCCGTGATCTCGTCATTGCGGATGCGCCGGTAGAGCCAACGCAGGAAAACCGCAAAGTGCGCGATCGCGGCGAGCACAAAAGTAAGCCAATACGGACTGAAAGGTAGTTGCATAGGAGGCAGTCGCAAGAGGATCCTCGAGTCAGCTTCCTGGTTTGCTGCTGTGCCGAGAGGGACGAGCGATACCCGTCGGGTCTATCCGAACAGCGAAGCGATGCTGGAACCGAGGCCGAACATCCCGCCCAGTCCGCTGCCCGAACCTCCGGAAGCGCGCTGGCGGACGCTGAGCAACTGCGCCGGAACGCCCATCGCTTTTCCGAGCAGGTTCGTGTCGATGCCGTAGGTCTGGCCGAGGGCGTTGAGTCCGGCAAGCTGTTCCTTCAACTGCTGATTCGCAAATGTGATCTGGTTCTGCTGGGCTTGGCTCGCGTCGGTCTGAGCTTGTTCGCGCCCGAGCTGTGAGACGAGGTCGCCGTAACCCGCACTGTTGTTTGTGGCAGCGACGCGATTTGCGGCTCGCTGTCGCAGCGCATCGAAGGCCGTATTTGCGGCGCCAAGGCTCTGCTGAGTGATGGCCGACTGCTGTTGTGGCGTATAGCCCTGACTGTTGAGCAGGCTTGTGATCGTCGGCATCATTTGCGAGCGGTCTTGCTGGCTCTGCTGGTTAGATTGAGAAATGAGTTGGTTCTGCTGGGCGAGCTCCTGGTCGGTAAGCGCGCGCGTGGTGCGTTGTGCTCCGCGAGACATGAGAACCTCCGAGAAAAGCGTGATCGACGGCGAGTGTGACGGGTTCTGAGTAACGGTGTGGTATCAAGCGGGGGAGTTCTTCGGTTGGGCTCGACTAGGGGGTTATCTTCGGCCCGTGAGGACGCGAACCAATACAACGGATCCAACCGATGAGGGGGCCGCGATGCTGGCAACCGCCCGAGGCGCCCGGCGGGACCGTAACGACAGCGACTCCTGGCACAACTGCAGACGCTTCATTGGAAGGACTGCTCTGTAGCCCGGCGAGAACTGCAGTGGCTTGGTAGCAATAGGTACCGGGCGGCACCGCCACATCCAGAAAACTGCTCGCACTGATCGGCGTCGTATTGAGCAGGGAAAAGGCGCCAGTGCAGCCGGATGAGCGAAAGACATTGTACGTGAGCGAGGGATTTCCTACCGCAGAGGTGCTGGGCGTCCAGGTGAGACTGACGTTGTGCTGCGCGTGAGCCACCGAAGCAGTGAACATGAATGCGAGCACTAAAAGGAGCCGAATCCACTTCTTTGTCATGTAGTTTCTCAGACCTTCCAGCGCGAGTGGCGCATCACGAATCGCGAAGACGGCGACAGTAGGGCGTCCATACGTCGTCGCGAACCCATCCGAGCGACTCGAGACGGCGTCCGAAACGGAGAGCGATTGGCGGAGGCAACCAGGCATGCGCATCTTCGAGGCCGCGGGCAAGAAGGTCGCGTTCCCCGGCGCTGCGTAGGATAAGAAGCTGTGCAAAACGTTCGCGGGGTCCCGATTCGGCGGGCAGGCGGTTCCCTGCCCTTCGCGTGCCATCTTCGTTGCGACCTACAAGCAGATACATCTCGCACGTGAGCCTTGCGAGCGATGCCATTACCACGCGGCCCGCATCGTTTTCCACGACGAGCTTTGAGACAAAAATCGGATCCGAGAGATCCGGAAAAGGATAGTCGAATCCTTGGGCCGAGTGGATGCGGCGGAGCTCCTCGAGATCGGCCTCGGTGTATTCGCGGACCAGCACAAGAAACCAGTACAAGAGATTCAGGGACGAAAAAGGTCACATCAGAACACGCGATAACGCAGGAGCGGATGAACCCGCGCAACCGCTTCCGCTGCCTCGAACGTCGTAGCCCCGGCCGCGATTCCGTGACCCGCAAGCGCCGGCTGGGCCGCGGGCGAGATCGGCTTCTGTGCGAGCGGATGGGGCAACGGCTCGAACCCGGCGTCGCCCTCGAGCGAGAGATGAACGCCTTCGTCAGCCTCAATCAGCGCGAGAATTTTCGCGTCGGGACTTGGCACCGCGCCAGCGGCTGATGCCGTCGTCACAGGAGAGATTCCTGTCCCTCTTTGCGAATCGCTGCCTTGGGTCAGCACAATAAAGTGCGAGTTGGCGAAGCGCGTGCTGTGGCGTTGCCAAGCGCCAAGCGTCGTCACGTAATAAGTTCTGCTAGTCATCTCTCGGGGAAAATCAGGATGAGAACGTGTAGTTGTGCGTCAGCACAGCCGCAGTGATTCGTCCGGCGAAGAATTGGTGTGAAGGCGCACAGCTCACGGTGACCTTTTGGCTCTTTTCGGTCACCACTTCAATTTTAGAGAGCGTGACCCGGCCAAATCTGCCCACGAGCACGTCGCACATGCATAGCCGCTCGGCGCGCATCGGTGCGCCGTCGGCGAGTGTGAAGATGTGGTGCGGCGTTACGTCCAGCGATTCGGCGTTCGAGAAATGTAAGCGCAAAAAGGTCTCGGCATCGCGGACTTCCAGCCGAAGAATGCGCGTCCATGCCTCTCCCCCCGACGCAGAAGGACAACGCAGATGCTCGCCAACCTTGCACGTCTCGATCCCGACTGTGCCGCGCTCTTTCGTCAGCACGACGGTACCCGCGCGCAGGCAGCTTCCGCTCCCGCCTCCCGATCCACCGCCGGTGCCACTGGTAGTCGTGGCAGCCGCAATCGCGCCTTGCGAAAGCGGAACACGCCCTTGAAGAGCCTGTTGCTGTGCTGCCGAGTTTGTCTTCCCCGACTGCGCGTAGGCTGGCGTGCCCGCGCCGCCCGAGACCCAAGCGAGCGAAGACGTGGTTTCGTCCCAATACGGATAGAAATAGTAGGTCGTGCCGGCGGTAAGGCTCGCAAGCGCCACGGAGCCGTTCGCGACCGCTGTTGTGGTGCCGTCCGCGCGGAAGATGGTGAGCCCGGACCAACTCCACGTGATACCGGAAGTCGTCGAAATGTAGGTGAATGCTCCCGACCAGGTGGGGGGCACCGAGCCCTTCATCAGCACGCCGGCCTTCGTCGGATCGATCTGTCCTGCCGTGAGAGCGCCGCTCACAACCCGCGCATAATCGTTGCCATCGGTAATCTGACTGTCGAGACTCCAACCCTGATTCGGGCCCAACGATGCACCGGCCAGGCGCTTCAGCGACTCGTACAGTTGCGGATTCGTTTTACGCAGCGCTTCGATTTGGGGAACAGTTAGCATGTGAATGTTGGTGTCGGACGGCCTTCAGTTTCCTCCGCGGACAATCGCGAAAGGATCAGGCTTGGCCCACGGGACCAGCTTCGTAAGCGAGAACCACGAGCCGGCGCCATTGGTGCCAAACTGATAGGAAGTCCGTTCGGCCAACACGTTTGTAAACTGCTCCATGTCGCGCGAAGCGGGCGAGCCCAAAGTCCACGAGCCGAGCGCCAGCGTTGACGCATCGCCTGGCGTGAGCGCCGAGAGCACGAGGGAGCCCGAACCCTGGACGTATCCGGTCAGATAGCCGAAAAGATTGCGGCCACTGATGCCCGTGGCCGCAAGAAAGGCCGTGGAATAAAAGGAATTGATCGCCGCGCCATCGTCAGAATACGTTCCCGCTGTGAGGGCGTAAATCTTCCCGCTCGAATTATTCGATCCGAAGAATATTTCCGCGACCCCATTCGGCCGTTCGATCAGGGCGCAAGAATTGGCCGGGACCATCCACGGCGCCCATTTGCGCGAGCGTTCGGGAGCGGTGAGCATGGCGACGAGAGGATCGCCGAAACCCTCAGTGTAGTCGAGCATGAGGATCTGATTCGGCTGCGTCGCGGATCCCATCGGCACGCCGACGAGAATCCGCTTGTGCTGTGTGTCAACTTCTACCCAGAGGTGCTGCCCATACTGCCAGTTGATCGCGTCCCACGTAGGCTGGATCTCCTGCGAGATTTTGGTTGGCTCGCTGCCGTCGAAAAGATAGAGGCCCGAGCGCCCGGCTATCACCACCCACTCTTCGCCAATACCAACGCCGTGTGGAGAGGGAGTGCCAACCTGGTTCGAAACCTCCTCCACTTGCCAGAGGGCGGGCTCGTTGACGCCGTCGTCTGCCGTCACGTACATGCTGCGTTCCTTGATGAAGTAAAGATTGTTGCGAATTGTGAACGCGGCGCGAATTCCCTGCCCGTTGTTCTCCGCGATGCTCATGATGCCGGTGACGCCGTCGTACGCTTCCGGTTCCTCGGTTCCGGAGCAGCGCACGAGGGAAGGATTCTGCGCCGCATCGGTTGGGAAAACTTCGATATTGTCGACGAGGAATGATTCACCCGAAGGCGCAGGAGTGCCGTCGGCGTAAACGCGCAGCGTCAAATCGGATGGCAGCGACGCCTGCGGCGGACAAAGCTCGGTGATGAACTCTTGGTAGGCGGTGGTCGCCTGCGCTGCGGTCACGGATAGGCCTAGGCCGACCTGGCCCATTGTCGGGCTGAACAAGTTGATCTCGATCGTGCCCGCCGTCAGGTTGGAGCTGCGCTTGATGCGTGCGCGCACCGAATAATCCGTATTTGAAGTGATCAACGGATTGCCTGACGCATCCGCGATCGCGCCTTGCGAAATGTAGCCACGCGATGCCGACACGCCGTCCGCCGTGACTCGATAAGCGTCGCCCCAAACCACGTCACTCGATTCTGCGCTGCCACCTGCACCCAGAGCGGGATCAAGGTCCCAGCCAAGCGGGCGTCCCGTTGCAACCGCGTCCCATCCGCCATCGAAGGTGAGATTGCGCCAGTTGTCCATTTGCGCCCGCTCGCCCCACCAAAATAAGCGCTCGGAATAGGCGACGACGCCAAGCTGCTCTGGCAACTCGATCTGGCTGAAGAGGTAATCCATGCTTGTGCCGGAGAGAAGGATCGTGTCGGTAAAGTCGACCGTGAGAGACGTGGTTGTGTTGTCGTTGATCGTCATCGTCGCGGGAACGTTGTAGAAGTTCGCACCGCCCGAGGCTGTGAACGCCAGCAGCCGTTGCACCACGTTCGACGGGCCGGTGGGAATGTTCGTGAGATTCGCTTTCCAGTTGCCCGCAGTTGTCCACGAGACCGGCGGTGAAGGCGCCGTCCAATACCCCTGCCGAGTGACGAAAACAACCGCAACCTGATGCACGCCGGGTGAAATGCTGCCGCCCGTCGCAGAATCGGCAACCGACGGCCCTTCGCCCGGTCCAACCTGACTCACTCGATCGAAGTTCGAGTCGTCATACTGGCGCGGCAGATCCTGACCAATGTCGCCGTCTCCGAAGGCCATATACTCGCGGCCGAATTGCGTGGTTGACGCGAGATACAGGCTCGGTTTCACAGCGCCGGGCACTATCAAAGACAAGGAGCCTGGGGTGAGTTCTTCGTAGAGATTGCCAAGAGAGTCGAGGACAAGCATGCGCTGTACGAGATTCGTGGTGATATAGGTCTTCAGGCCGTTGATCTGCGGAGTGCTGGGAAGCGCCGCGTACTGCGACACGAGCCCGGGGCGGGTGCGTATTCCGCCCGGAAAGAAATCGACGTCGCCAAGGCTCGGCGACATACCGGCGGGCACATCCGAAGGGTCGAGCAGCGTGACCCATGTGCCGAAGACGTTGAGGGGCAACGGGGAAAACGTTTCGATGCTCATAGATGGCTCGGTCGCGAGAAAACTTAGCGTCCCAAATCTTCAGCAACGGGCAACGGTGCGGGCTCGTGACTACTGAAGCTTCTGGAAGATTCCGTAGAACGTGATTGTGTCGGAAGTGATCGCTGAGGGGTAAGCGCCTGATGCAAGCTCTGGGAACGCCCCCGCGCTGGCTCCCTGCTGGAAGATTTTAACTTTACTGTTGTTCATCGCCGAACCCGGATAGAAGACGTAATCGTAGCCGGCAAGGCCATCCATCCATGCGGTGCCTTGGATTGGTGCTTGGGCAGCCGCAACGATGGGAAACTGTGAGAGGTCGAGCGTGTCGCCACTGGTCGTATAATTCCCTGCCGCGCTAACCGTTCCTGCCACGTGGATGCGCTTTCCGTCGTCCCATGTATCCACAAGCGAAAATGTAAGTGCCATAGCTCCTCCTGGAAAAAGTAAGTAAGTTCGCGCTGGGGATCGAGGGTTGTCGTTGGCGGCTGGCCTATGCGGTTTTGCTGCCACGAACCGCTGTCATCGTGCGCTGGTCGCTGGTATGATGGGCGGCTTGCGACGCAACCCGAACGCCTGCATGTGAATCCAAAGCGTCGATATATCATCCGTCAAAGGAGAACTCGTGCGTCGATTGCCGGGCATCTGTGCGCTAACGGTGGCGATTTTTATCTTGTCGGGCCTGACGCACAGAGAGGCGGAGTCTGCGTTTGCAGCTGAGCAATCAGAGCCCGCGGCAGCCGGCCCGACGCGGCTCACTTCGACAAAGGCGATCGTGATCGCGAGTGGGGTCTCGGTTCGGGCGCTGGCTGTGGATGGGCAGGCTGGGACCGACCTGACGAACGCGGCTCAGCCGAACCGCGTCCTCGCCCTCCCATCCTCGTCAATGGTTCAGGTGAGTTCGGCGGGATCGGCGACGACGGCGCTCTCGGAGGTTGCCGGCCTAGGCCAACCAGGCTCTCGCGGCGACGGTGGTCCGGCAATTTCTGCGCAGCTCAATCTCGCCGACGCTTCTCTCAGCGAGCGGAGCGGAATCGCGCTGGCGTCTGACGGCACGCTCTTCATCGCTGACTCGCAGAACAGCACGATCCGGAGCGTCGCGGGACCCTCGAGCAGCGAGCCCGGAATCATTCGCAGTGTTGCTGGCCGATGGGGACCCCGCCAAAACGTCACGATCTCCGATCCAATGGGCATCGCCGTCGATCGCGCAGGCAATCTTTACATCGCAGATCAGGGCGCGGGGGCCGTCGACATGCTTGTAGCGTCCAGCGGCAGACTCGAGACAGTGGCCCAGGTAGTGTCTCCGGCCAGTATCGCTGTGACGCTCGACGGCACGAAGGTCTACGTGGCATCGCCTGAGACAGGGGGACTTTTCGCAGTCACGACCAGTACTCACGCCATCGCAACTGTCGCGGGCTTTGTACCCACCAACGCGAAGTCCGCCGCAGCATGCCCTGCGGTCGAAAACGGCGCGGTCGTAGCGGCGAAAAATCAGGAGGTCTGCCTCGCTGGCTTGGCCGTCGATGGCCGCGGAAATCTGTTCGTTTCTGATGCGAACGCCGGGCGAATCCTGCGTGTCGACGCCACGACGAACAAGACTAGTGTCGCAGCAGGCGGTCTGAATGCTCCTGGCGACATCGCTTTCGATTCAAAAGGCGATCTGTTCGTGTCCGAACAGGGACTGACCCGGCTGCTCGAATTGCCGCAGCTTGGCGACCCTCCAAGCGCGATCTCGCTTACTGTGCCGCCCGTCTTCGCGATGCCCTGCCCGCAACTCAGCAATCCGTTCACTTTTTGCAACGTCCCTTCCGGCGGAACATCGCAGCAGGCCTCTTTCACCCTTACGAATACCTCGGCTAACACCGTTAGCGGAGTGACCGTCGGCTTCATTCCCGCAGCCTCCCCCGGCAACTTCACTGTGGAAAGCAACGGCTGCACCGCCACTCTTGGCGCGAGTCAAACTTGCCAGATCAACGTTGCTTTCACGCCACAGACAACCGGCGCCCTCACATCCACGCTGAGCGTTACGGATTCCAACGCCGCAGACGCAGCGACGCATGGTCTTGCCGGAACGGGAGACGATTACAGTTTGCAACTGGCGAGTGGTCAACAGATAGAAACCACGATCTATCAAGGTGGATCAGCTGTATTTAATGGACAGGTCGTGCCGGATGCCGTTTTTGGTCAGGAGGGCGAATCGGTACAACTCGTATGTCCGACGTCCTCCAGCATGCCCGAAAATACCTCGTGCGTGATCACGCCGTGCCAGGTGGCAATTACGGCTGGAACCCCGGCCCCCTTCAAAATCACTTTTGTCACTTCGTCGGTGATCAGTGTCGCACCCGTACCGCCGCAAAGCACCGGATGCACATCTTACGGTCCCTCGCCGACAATGCTTATGCCTGGAACGGGGACGCCCCCTGGCGGCTCACCTTTCCCGTTCGCGCTATGGCTGACCTCTGCGATGGCGCCAGCATTGCTTTTCGGTTGGCTCACTGCAGGCGCGCGGGAGCCCAACCGCGAGCGCGTGCCAGCTATACTTGCAATCGCCGGAATGGCTGCGGCTGTTCTCATCGGCTGCCACCATGGAAATAGCAGCATTACGGGCCCGGCCACGCCGGTCGGGACGACGACGATGATTGCTACCGGCAAGGCTCTCGATTCGAATGGGAATTCCCTGAACACGTCGCGCGCTATGCCGCAAGTCATACTCGACGTGATCCAGCAGCCGAATGGCGGGGGCGGGTTCCCGTGATACTCGCCGTCGTCAGAAGCGAGCGGTAACCGGACTTCTTAGAGATAGATCACACGGCGATGGTAGCTGTAGGGCATTCGCCGTCGTCCCTTGACTTGTTCCGGCCGCACGTACCTCTCAATCAGACTTTCCGTAGACATTTGAGCCGTCCCGAGCAAGTCCTGCGCGAGGGCGCGTGCGCCGCGAGAGCGCGCTGCGAGCGCCGCCGTGGCAAATGCGAGCGGATCAGTGGCCGATCGAATCTGCACTGGATCAGTGCCTAGTGTCAGCAGTGGGAGTACCTTCTCGTACCGAATCCGCACCGTGATCGACTGCGTAGCGCCTATCAGATTTACTTTGTCCTCGCGCCATTCCCACAGCCGAAGATACGTACTCGGCTGCAGATTCAACATGCTGCCGCCGCTGGTGAATTTCTCCATTGGCACGAATACGTCCGTCGTGTTCGCGGTTGCTCGTTCCCAGAGCATATGGGGCGCGAGGCAATCCGTCGGAAGTTGCGGGCTTGAGACGTCGCTGATTTCGGTCGGCGTCACGCCGCTTGTCGGGTCCGTGTCGAGTTCGAGATCCTGCTGCTCCGCGAGAACGCTTACACCGCATTCAGCCAGCTCGCGCTGCAATCCACGATATGCCGAATTCAGGAACGGCATCAGCAACGTGTCCGTAAAAACAGCGCCGGCTGCGTCGTTGACTAGCGAGCGCGCCAGGTCCAACGCGTCTTCGGCCTGCGAATACGCTGTAGTGGGAACAACCGGCATAGGTGCCTCCGAAAGGAATTCACGGCAATCGCGTGCGATGAGCGACGCATGATGATTCTTGACAGTGGCTCAGTGCAAGATAATCGCGGGTAGACCGTAGCCGCTATAAGTCACTCCGGCGGACGGAATGGAGATCGGAAACGTCATCGCGCCGCTGGAACTGGTCGAACTCGACACGGCGCTCGAAAGGGCGAGCGGTGCGGTTCCGCTGTAGGCAATCTTCGCAGTTGTAGCGTTGCCCGTAAAGGCAAATACGTAAGCGCCGCTCGTCAACGTCACGGTTCCCTGCGTGCACGATTGATCGCTCGCTCCACCCGTAGTCAGGTTCACCGCGGTGATCGAGCATTTCACGTTGCCTGAGAGATCTGTGATCGCCCAGCCATAGAAATCGCTGCCGCTCGAATCCGTGGTCGAAACATCGACCGTGACATGCGAGAACTGAATATTCGGAAGATAGATGAGCGATACGTCGACCGCGTTCGTCGAACTCGGCGCCTGCCCGGCGGAAAGAAATCCCATCGCGAATTTCGTAAACTGCGTAGGGCACGGCGATCCCGAATCCTGCACGTTTGTGCCCGCAAATGCGGCACAATCGTTTGTCGTCGGCGTGCCTGTGGTCAGCGTCGCGGGCAGCGTGCCGACCGTTAGACTGCCATTCACTCCGAGATTCCCGTAGATCGTTGGGTTTCCGCTGTCCGGAACCGCTGCGGCCATCGGAACGCTCGGACTCACCGGGCCCTGGCTGAGCACCGCATCGTCGACGAAGATCGTGTTCGGGTTCGCCGCCGTATTTTCCAGAATGAAGACGCGCATTGACTGTGCGACTGTGGACGAACTCGCATACGCGTTAGGCACGCGAAACGTTACCGCGAAATTGCGCGTCGGCGTCCACGAATTCGCCGCGGCCACCTGCCAATCCGCGCCGGTCACATTGCAGTTGCACGTGATGCCGTTGTTGTAGGTGAGCGACGCGTTCGAGCTTTGCCAGTTCGGGCCCGTGCCGGCCAGTGCGGACGTGCCGGCGTAGTTCGTCGGCGTCAGCACGCGCGCGTTGGTCGCGACGCTCGTGATCTTGTCCGCTTCAGTGCAGTTCGGATCGGAATAAAAGCGGAAGCCCGGGCGAAAATTGACGCTCGTCGAACTCGCAACCACGCGAAACGCCAACGTATAGTTCATCGTTGCGTCGACTTGAATGCAGCCTGAGTTGATGCCCAGGCCCGCGGTGGCATTGTCGCCGATCTTGACGCTGTAGCTTCCTTGCGTCGTCGAATCCGCCGGTGAACTCCCGCTCGACTGCTGCGCGTAGATACCGCTGCCGGCCTGGTTGATGTTCGTTCCGCCGACCCCGCCCCAGTAGTAAAGCGTCGTGGAATTGGCCCACCCCTCGAATCCGGCATTCCCGAGCAGATTGCGTCCCGCGAGGTCATTCATGCCGAAATGCATGGAAGGTAGCCAGTTCGGTCCGTTGTTGTCGATCGCCACCTGAGAAGTGGAAGGCTCGTTCGGTTTCACGACCTCGGTCGCGGATACCGAGATATAGGGATCGAGAATGTGAATCCCCACGGCACTGCCATCCGTCGGAAACTGAAAACAGCTGTACACGTTCTCGCACCGATTATTCGGCCCAATTGTGACCGAGTCCGCGTTGATGATGTTGTACCCGATCTGCCCGAACGACGTCGACGAAGCCTCGCAGTCGTTCCCGTAGAATTCGTCGTTGTTCGGATAATTGCCGCTCGAGTCCTTGGCCAGCTCGAAGCAGACCGTCCCGGTGTTCGACGCCGGTAAAATGCACGTGTTCTGTTCCATTTCAATCACGTTGAACACGCCCGCCAGATGCAAGCAGCGATCGTTCTGGAATTGCGGGTCAAACTCGTTGTGCTTGATCAGCGTATTGGTAGAGTCAAAACCGCCCGTTGAAGTGTCGCCGAAAACCCCGTATGAGGATCCCCCTGTGCCCATGATCAGTCGGTTGCTTTCGATGTCCGCGTGGCCGACGCTCGTCAGGTCGATCACCTTCGACCCCGATCCGGTCGCCTCAAGGTTCATTCCCGTGATATGAATCCAGTCCACATTTCGCGTCGCGGCGTTCGGATTCTTCACGGCGGTGCAGCCCGACGGAACGCAGGAGACGAATCCGGCGCTGTCGGGACGCGGAATCGTTCCGGCGCCGCTTTCCTGGTAGCCGATAAGCGCGCTGCCATCGCCCATCAGCTCGACAGCATCGTTATTTGTCGTGTCATTGATCGCAAGCTGACCGGAGCCCCAAAGAAGCACCGTTCCTGCCGGAATCTGGATATGCGATGCGCCGGTAAGGCTGCCCGTCAAGCCCCGCGCGTCGCACAGTGAGCTTGTGGTGCTCGCCGCAGTGAGGCACGCGTTGATTTTTGCCGCGGCGTCGGAGCCCGAGAAGCGCTCCGCCTTCTGCACTTGGTTCAATGAGTTCACGGCGGCGCTGCCGTTCACGTCGAGGTTGTATTGCGGGCTCGTCGTGTTCACTCCCAGCGAGCTTGACGTGAAGCGGTGTTGCGCTTGGAACGACCCGGTCGGATAAACCGGCGAGGTTGTGGGCTCTGCTTGCCCGGTATATAGAAAACTCGTCGTGTTGGCGCCAAAGACGTAGATTGCGTTGATGAGATAATTCCCCGGCCCGATGCTGCTGCTAAAAATAGCGATGCAGTAGCCGGTGATTGAGCCGCTCAGCGGCGACGCAGCAGGATCGGTCCACGTAAAGTTGATCGCGTTGTTCGATCCGCTCACCACCACCGCAGGAGCGTAAGCGAAGGTCGACTGCACGCCGCCTCCGCACGAGGCGCTCGTCGACGCATAGAGATATCCGTAGTACGTGTTGGCTGCGACCGACCCTCCCGTAGTGGCTGTTCCAGTAAATCCGGTCGGCGGTAGAAGCTTTGCGAACCCCACGTCCAAAGTCTCCGGACTCGTTTGAATTATCTGCCCGCTGTACCCCGGCGTCGTCCCGTCACCGAACAACTCCCCGAAGTTTCCGTCCAATCCGAAGGTTGAGTATCCCGCGCCGTTCTTGAAATACCGATCTTCGATCGACGGTATAGAGTTCGAGAACGGAGCAGCGAGCGCCTCCTGCAAGGTCGAACTTATGTGATCTCTTCCTCCGCTGAATTCGTCGACCACGATGCTTTTCCCGGCGGGGTTCCCGGAGCCGTCGACAACGCCGTTCGCAAAATCAAGCCCTCCCTTGATTTCAACGTTTGTAGGCGGGCTCGATGAAGCCGTGTTCCGAATCGCAATTCCGCTCGCAGCGAGAGCGTAACGGATCGACACTCCATTCAGGAATCCGTTTGGTTGATCGAAGTTAATCAGAGCGGGGGTTGTGAGCGTGTTGTCCGCGTCCTGAATCTGTTCGAGGATCAAGCCGTCGTACTGGCATCCATTCGACCCGGTCTGGTTGAACGTCAGGAAATCGGTGTTGGCGCCCTCGCGCACAATGTTCTTAAACGTGTACGCCGCCGCCAGCGAAACGCAATTCCCTCGCTCCTGAATGACGTCGCTTCCCGGCCCCAGTGAAATGTCCTCGAGGTCGAGCAGATATGTCGGTTGTCCGACTCCGTTGTCCGTAAAGAGGAAGTTGGGGACCGAGGTCTGGTTGCTCGAAATAAAACCGCCTTTCCACGTCACCTCAAACGTTCCCTTCATGATTACTGCGGCGTTGTCGGTCTGTCCGGTCGCGAATGTGGTCAACGCTGCAACGCCATTCAAGTTGACGTTGGCAACGCTCGAAAACAGTAGGGCTTCGTTGTATCCGCTGAAGCTTAGGTTTCGGTACCCACTGGTGCTGCCAACTGCCAGCAGCGGCGCCGGACTCGGGTTCGTGCCTTTATTCGATGCGACGATCAGCACGTTCCCCGATTCGGGGCCGCTCATCTGCTGTCCAAAACAGGACGGCAGTACTGGTGTTGTTGACGAACCCTGTGTCTGCGCTACGAAGTAAATCCCCGGAGGAAAGTAGACGGTTGGGTGCGCTCCGCTCGCGCCGAGAGTCGAGGCGCAAGACACATTCATCGCAGCGGCAATCGAGTAAGTGTCGTCGTCTCGAACTTGGGCGCTCGAAACAGTCGTCCCCGCAGTTACATTCAGCGTCAGAACGTTGCCGTTGATCGCCGTGATTTGCGCCGTCAGTTGATTCCCGGTTGGATCGGCTCCGGCGATCACCAATCCGTTGTTCACATTCCATATCGCGCCCGATGGCACCGTGAGTTGATTGCTGCCGGCTGTGATGCTTCCGGTCGTCGTAATCGCCCCGCTGTCCCCTCTCGCTCCGTAAGCCGGGCAAGTTACATCGATGTACGGTCGGGGACCGCCAAAACAACCGTTCCCACTCACCTGCAGCGTCGACGGTGTGAATGCGCCAGGATTGAAGTTCGTCGCCGTCAGTGTCCCGCTCACAGCGGCATTCCCTGCAACCGATAGATTCCCGCCCAGTGTCAGTCCGAACGCCGAAATGTTATTGCCCGTGCCGGTCGACGAGACGTCTGCCGGAAGAATCACGTCAGGATATGTAACGGTGCCGTTGATCTGCGGGCTCGAGATTTGTAAGAGATAGCGCCCGGCGGGCGCATAGAAATGATAGTTGCCGATACCGTCGCTTTGAAACGGATTCGGCGACGTCGTCGTCAAAGTCGCGTCGGTATATATAGTCGCCAGTGGAGAACATGGCGTTCCCGTTGCAGTCGCCTGGCACACCGTAATCGTCGCCCCGGCCACAGGATGCCCGCTCGGTCCAAGAACGACGTCGTCTTTGCGTGAGCCCTGTGCGCTCGCCGGCGAGGCCGCTGTCGCGATCAGCACTGCGCCAGCGAACGCGAGCCCGAAGGCCTCCAGCCGCCGCCATATTCGGCGCCGGTTACAACCGCCACTGAATCCGTCTCGCAAACCTCTCGTCCCTGTCGGTCGCGTCGCAACATCCGTTGCCTCAAGCGTCGTTCGCATCGTTGCTTTCCCTCTCAATGCGCAAGAACCTTTCGCGGAAGATTGTAATTCCGCCCTCGCTGATCGGCGAATGATCGCTCAGGGTTTGAGACTGGACGTCTTGGTGTTGTCCCCGAGTTTCGTTCCCTGAACCGAGACTGCTGCCGGCGCCTGGCTGTTCGCATCCGCCACGGTGGCTGCAGCTCGCGTTCCTAGACCATGTTGCGCGGCCTTTTCCGCGTCGAGAATCGCATGGCAGTGCTTGCAGACGGCTACGCCCGTCTTTACCTTCTCACCGCAAGCTGGGCACTCGCTCATCCTCACCGGCACATACGCCCATTCGCGTTCCACGCCCAAAGCCATTGCTGCCCGCCGGTGCAAATCCGAAATCTCTCGAAACGAATGCCCTCGCGCCCACAGCGTGTCTCCTTCGCCAATGAGCCGGTGATAGTACGCATCGCGCCGCCCCGTCGCAGCGGCAAGCTCTTCGGTCGTCGGCCGCGCGCCCGCACAAACGAAGATTCCGTGATCCTGCAGATCCTGCAGTAGGTCTTCCGCGATTTCGCGGGCTGAAATCGTGAAAGGCAGACGGCGATTGTCGCCTAGGTCAATCACATCGCCTCGTGACGTGATCAGCAGCAGCGCATACGCTTCGCCCTTGGCGCACGCGGGGATGTGATAGACGCCGTGCGTCCTCGAGATATACCAATCCTGGTCGGAGATAGACGCAATCGCAACAGTCGCCGCCGTGTCGCCTCTCGGCTGGGTCTCGACCAGAACGTCGCGTCGTCCGCTGCCGAAGTGCGAAAGAGGCCGCGGTACGTCGGCGCCGGTCAAGCTTGTTTCAGTGGCCATTTCGGTGTGCAAAGGGGGATCCTTTCGAGATGGTGCATCGGTTTTAAGACCTACACCACGTATCTTCCAGAATTTCGTCGGCCGCGCGATTGAAATTGCGTTCGCGGCGCGATTCGCGCGCGCCAAGCGCGGCCCGCCTGGCTTCTCGCGACTGGCTCCGCGACCATTCAACGGCTCGCACCACCCAGTCGCAGGCCTCTCCGTCCAGCATCATAAACTCACCGTTTGCGTCCGCGAGCGTGAAGCAATGTTCGTACTCGCCGCGCGAAGGATACGGCCCCAGCGCTGGAATGCGAATACCGTCTTCGATCTCTACCGTGTCCGCATACCATCGCTCGGGCGCGCCGTAGAACTCCGGTGGCACCCAGCGCTCGATGTGCCAACGCTCCAGCGGAATATATTTGGGCGCGCGCCGAAGTTCGATCGTTTCTCGGACAATGTTGCCGTTGCAGTCCCGGTCGACCCAACGCCCGCCGATCCACGTCAGCCGCGAGCCTCCCCACACCACGCGAAAATTCGGCTCGCCGTATCTGTTGAATCCCCCGGCATTCGCCAGTCGTTGCTGGATGGAGGCCGGCGCCTCGTGCGTTTCTCGCGTCACTCGAATCACGAAAAAATGGCCCGCGCTTCGATCTGTAGGACAATCACCGGAGCTTGAGTCGTCGGAGGAACTGATGCACGGAAACCGAAATCGCCGCGTCTGCTTTGTAGGGGGCCTGCCAAGCAGGCTTCGAAGGGGGCGTGTGGCGACCTGTCGCAGTATCTTGCCACTCGCGGCCGTACTGTTATCGCTCTCCGGAGCCGCCGCTTACGCCCAGGGCAACGGTTACATGCGAGTCGTCACTGCAAGCGGCCGTCAAATGGCCGGCGAATCCACCGACCCCGCATATTTCGGCTGGATTCCCTTTCGCCAGGTGACTCTGCCGACTGCGTCAGAAATCAGCCAACTCGCGAAAGAATCCAATGCCGGTTCGACTTCCACAGACGCCAAGTCGGTTCACCCGCCGATTGTCATCATCAAGGACCGGGATATGTCGTCCTTAGGCCTGCTGGGCGCTATGACCAGCCACCAGCATTTCCGGGAAGTCGAAATCGTGCTTACGAATGGTGGCGAGGCCACCGCTCGCTACAAGTTGACCGACGCAACCGTCATCTCAATTCGTGGCGGCGGCACAAATGGATCCACCGACGCACCTATGGAACAGCTGCGCCTAAATTACGCCAAAATTGAAGCCGAACATCCGCCTGCAAACTAGGTTTATCGGGAAACTGCCTTGGCGCTGCTGGCGCGCGAACCCGTCAGCTGCGACAGGTCCGGCGAAGAGTCCTTCGCGGAATTGGTCCTCGGATACTTCAGTTCCAGCCACTTGTACCAGCCACCGTCCATCACCTTCACGTTGAAGTAGCCGAACTCGGCAAGCTTCTTGACGGTGTCGCTCGTATCGTTGGGGCAGGAGCCGTAGAAGATCAGTACCCGGTCGCGCGGCAGCGGGATGGGGAAAGACTTGATCTGCATCGCCCACGGATAGCTGATCGCTCCGGGAATGTGTCCATCCGCATAGCCGTCCACTGGCTGCGTATCGACAAGTGCAAACTTCGCATCTTTGTCCTGCATCATGCGCAGGACTTCGGCGGCCGAGATCGTCTGTACGGGTGTAGCGGCCTCTGCGACCAGTGCGGGATCGGCCAGGGCCGCGTCATCCTGTGCGCGCGACGCCGGAGCACCCAAAGCCATTGCGAAAAACAGAGTCGCCACCGCGAGGAGCATCTTCATAGTGACCTCCAACGCCGATTCTGCCGCGAACTCCCTGCTTCCCGCGATACTAGACCTGTCCGCGACATGCGTCAACCACGCTGATGGCCTCTCTTCCCGGGCCGTACGCCAAGATACCCTCTTGCCGCCGGCAATTCGGGATTCGCTTCGCAGCGGCGGACTCCAGCACGCCGAAGGCCGCCGCTACGAAGTCAGAAGCTAGTACCCGGTCGGAATCGCCAGGTTGTCGATGTAGGCGCCCGACCGCGGCGACTCATTCCAAACCTGGAAGCCCGTGACGAAGTAGAAGATATACGCCGACGCCAGCCCGCCGCTTGCGCCGTAAATCGGAAACACCGTTTGCCCGCCGACATCGTAGAAGTCGATGTCCTGCATCACGGCACGGCCCCAGTGCGAGAGATCGAGGAAGTCGATCCGCGATTGATTCGCATTGATGCTCGACTTGATCGGCACTCCCGCCATCGACTTTTCGCCCGTGAAGAGCAGATCGAGATCGCTTGCGCGTCCGCCTGCTCCTTCCTTGATGATTTGCGAAATTGTGACGCCGAGCTGCTCCCACTGATGCTCCTGTTCGAGCGACGTGTAGGCGATCAGCTTGCTCACCTGGTTCGTGCCCAAGGACTTCCGCACCTTGTTGATAGCCAGCCGCACAGCACCAGGCGTGATCGCGGAGTTATTGCCGTTAACCCGCGGCGTGGCCAGCTCCACCGGATATGTCGCCCGGTTCAAGTTGAGCCAAGTACCCGTCGTCGCGTTCGTCTGGTGATAGAGAATGCCGAAGAGCGAAACGGGCTGTGCCCCGGTGAGTCCGTCATGCACGATCAGGTCGTTCGCGCTCGTTCCCGTCGGCAGCCCGTCCACCTGAATCAGTGAATTAAACGGATCGACCAGCAAAATATTCGCCGAGCCCCGGTTGGTCGTCAGCGTCGGATCGTATACCTGAATCGTTTGGTTGTAGTAGAAAAGCTGCGCCCCCGGCGGCTTCGCCATCGTGAACTGCGCCGCTACACCGGAGGGCAACCCGCTCGTCGTAATCGAGCTGATCGTCCCAAGCACGCCGTTGCCGTTCGTCTGCATCACCTTGTCGAGAAACGACCGGAACTGCACCATTGCGTTCTTCACTTCTCGCTTGGCCGCGTTCTCGATGGCCTTCTCGGGAGCGTTCGATGCATATTCCACCAGCTTCGTGATTTCCACCGCGTGCCGGAAAAACACCGGTGTCACCTGCGCCACGTCGTAAATCGTCCCCGACCCGCGCCCGAGGTCTCCGCCGTCCATGTTCGCCAGGCCCGCCTTGCCTCCCGGACGAATCTGCAGTGGAAGGCGCATGTTGCGCGAGCTGACGCGCTCCACGTCCCCGCGCTGCTGGATCATCGTCAGCAGGATATCGTCTCGCTCGTAGAGCAAGGGAAGTTTGTCTCGCACCTTCTCGAGTTGCAGCGCAACCGATTGGGCGTTCTGCATCTGTGCCATTGGATTGAATTCCCCCTTGGAATGACGGCGCTAACCACACAATCGCACCGTCGAATGATTTCTGTTGCTGGATGTCCTCCTCGGACGTGAAAACAGGCGTAGAAAATTGCGTCGCGGATCTGCTAGAGATTCAGAATATCGGCGTCCGACATGCGCGCGTAGTCGATGTCGCGCGGCGTCATCTGTTTCCGGTTCTCGCTTCCTGTGCGATTGGATCCCGCGATGTCGACGCGCCCCTCTGCCGCGCGCTGGCGTGCTCGCCGGTCCGTGTGTGTCGCCAGCACGGTCGAGGTCCATTCGTTAAGCACGCGCTTCGCCACGCCCGGCAGCGCCTGCCGCGCGCGCCCCGCAATCAACGAAACAATCGCCCGCTGGTGCTCGGCATCAAGCGCTCCCGACCGGAACGCCTCTCGCATCTGCCGCGCCAGCTCTCGATTGGACCGCAGCGTATTGTCCAGCTCTCGATAAATCTCGCCCACCACGCGGTTCCGCGTGTTCTTCGACGCACCTTCCGGCAGCAGCCGTTCCACTTGTGCCTCGATCGAGTCGAGTACGGTCTGCACCGCCGCAGCGTTCGTCGCGTGAAAAAACTCCTCCTGCGCGGCGGTAGCGCCCTCCGCCGCTCGGGGCTTGGCGCCGGTCGTAACGGCCGTTGTGCTCGACGGCGATTCTGCCGCGCCACGGTCGCCCGCCGTTTCCGGTGCCGAGCCTTTCCCTGCCGCGAAATCCTCTCGGTGCCTCTGCGTCTCGGTGGCCAATTCGCCCATAGCCTTCGCAAGCGACGCAAACGCAGTCGGATCGAGCTCCGCCACGCTCCTGGCAAGCGCGGCATGGTCCTCTGGACGCCGCGAAAAAAACAGCGCATCCATGTGATTCAGATCCACGAGCAGTTCCGTCGCCGCGCGGGCCTCATCCGGTGTCGCAAACGCCTCACGATAAGCCTGCGCGTCCCGCCACGCCTCGCGCAATTCGGGATTCTCAGCGAATGCCACGCGAAGATTCTCCGGCTCGAGAGCAGCGCCTGTCGCCTCAGCCTCCGCCCCTGGCCCCCGCGAACCGGAATCGGAGTCGGTCGCCGCGGCGGCCGGCCCGTCCGTCGACTCGGACCCGATCCCCAGGATCTCATCGTCAGTTGCCGCCCTGCGCGCTGCCTCGCGGGCCGGCTTGTTTGGCTCCGAACGCTTCGCAGCCGAAGCGCCTGCTGCGTTTTCGTGCGCCAATGTCTGCGTCCCTGCCATCGACAAACCCTCCAATCACTCGCGTGTTTACGCGCAAACTACCCCGATTCAGATTGGCACCAAGGTACTATTTCCCTCGCCGCCGCCTTCTGCGAATCTCTCTTTAGCGGGGAACCCCTCCCAACGCCCAGCCCGACAGCCTAGGTGCGTCGCCCCCGTGAATCCTCTGAGGTGGTGAATGAGTTTGACGACCGTCGTCCCCGCAAAAGGCAAGACCACAGGATCATCCGGCCCGGCTCCCAATGGAATCGAACGCCGTCGGCGCCGTCGCGCCAAGATCAGCGCTCAACTCCGCATCCAGCCCACGAACTCTCCGGAAGGCCTGGAAGAAATCTGCACCACCATCGACGTCTCGCGGGACGGCCTTTTTTTTATCGCCTCGCGCCCCGGTTACGCCGAGGGCCAAATGCTCGACGTCACGTTTCCATACTCTCCCGGCCCAAACGCCCTCAATCAATCCCAGCCGGCTGAAATCGTCCGCGTCGGCCCGCAGGAAGGGAAATTCGCCATTGCCGTCCAGTTCATGAAGGCAAAAGTGGACTCCGGCGGCGACGGGAAGCGCGGCTACGCCAGCTCAGGTGGGCCCGCCAGGGAGCAGCGTCAGTCAGTCGTTCTTGCGCTGGAATCCGACGCTCGTGTTGCGGACATGATGCGCAACACCCTCAGCCAGGACGGCTACACTCTCGTCGTCGTGAAAACCGCCAACGAAGCCCTCGAATTTCTCCGCGGCAACGTTCCGGACGTTTTCATCGCCGAAGTTGAGTCGGAAGAAATCTCCGGCCACGACCTCTGCGCCATCGTCAAGCGCAACGAACGCCTTCAGCGGGTTCCGGTCATCCTGCTCACGCGCTCGGCCCAACCCGCCGACTACACCGCCAGCCACCAGATGGGCGCCGTCGTGTGCATGGCCAAGCCATTCCAGCCCGAGCGCCTCGCCCACGTCGTCCGGCTCGTCGCTCCGCCCCCGGTCACCAGGAGCTTTTACGGCGCGCGCGTCTCCGGCGGCGTCGACCGCACCCTCTAGACCGTCGTACGCCGGACCTGAGAGCGGGCCCCAGCCCCCCGCTCTCTCCAAAACCACGGTGTTCGTAGCGCGCAACAAGTATGCCTGTGAGCGTTCCCCGGCATGCCCAATAATCTCCTCGCCCCAGAGTGCGGTGTCTCGGCACCGCCGCATCGCGGCAAGGCTTGCCTCGCCGTCTTTCCTCTCGGCCCAGCCGAAACCTACCGAGGCGGCGTCAACGCCGCTGCCTGCTGTTGTGCCTCTCGCTGCTGTTTCAGCATGTACTCGCGGTGAAACATCGCATGTGCCCGGACGTTCGCATATCCTGCCGGCGCTTCGATCTTCGCCACCTGCCCTGCATCGGACGAAAACCATCGCATGCAAATCTCGAGTTCCACCGCATGGTTGTCCGCGAATTCGTCCGGCACGATCGTCGGCAGCAGCAACTCCACGCCCGTCGCATCGTCCCGTTGGACCACCGGCGTTTCGCCTACCATCTGGGCGATTTCTCGGTACTGCTTCGTTCGCGATTCCTCGTCCGGAATCACGAACTCCTCGAGCCCGATCAGCCGTTTCAGCAGTGCCATGTTTTCCGGATGCCCGAGCACGGCTTGGATCTGCGGATCGGGGTTTGCGAGCAACTGCATCATCACCGCGCGCTGCTGCGACCATAGCGTCGGGTACTGCTCGTCGGTCTCCGGATAGCTGAAGAGGTTGCCTTTCAAGTCCGCCAGTCGAATCCATTTCGATTCGAACGCCGCCCCTGCGCCCAGCAGCGTCACCTCCACGTCGTTCGGCCGGTTTTGCCGGAAGCAATCGACCGCCAGCAGCATCACGTCCGCATGGAAGAACTTCATTCGCCGCCACACGAGCCCGATGCGCCCCATCGCCTGATCGCGTGCCATCGAATATCCCGCGGCCGTGTCGTTGTTCGCCATCGCCCCGCCGAAAAGCGCCGGAAATGCTCCCGTCAGGAACTGCGCGATCGGCCCCATCAAGCTAGCGGCGTGTTCGGCCAAGTCCGGAGGCACCTGCGCCGGCTCCGGCTGAAAGAATCCTGCCGCCAACGATTGACCCGCCTTCGCGCGCGCCGGGTAGTGTGCCCCGGGTTCCGCGGTTTGGTTTTGCAGCGAATCGAAATCGAGCACTTCGCTGTCCGCGTAAATGGGCGGGATCCCGTATTCGTAGGTCTCGATCTGCAAATTCGAAAGTGTATTGAAACGCTCCTGCACGCTGATCAGGACATCTCCAAGCGCCGGCCGCCCGCTCGATCCATCTCCCGGCAGCGCATGCAGCACCCGCCAGTGGTCGTCCATGTTTTCGTTTCGCGATTCGCAGTAAGCGTCCCCGGCAAACGCCACGTACGCGCCATCCGGAAAGAGCTGCAGCAATTCGTCCCGCAGCGACTTGTCGTCCAGCGCGAAAAACGCCCACGGCCGTAGCCACGTCCGCTGGAATGTAATCAGGTTGATGTTGAAGTCGCCGCCCTCGGTCAGCGGCCCACCCTGCGATTGCGCCAGCCGCGCAAGCCGCTCGTACTCCTGCATCGAGGTCGCCACCGGCGGTCCGATCTTGTCCGCCGCGTGCGGATAGGCAGCGCGCAGTCGCGCCTGGTGCACCTCCATGTTCCATTGCAGGTACGGATACTCATGCATCTCATTCGCCCAAGGCGGTGTCTTCAGCTCGAGCCCGCCCGCAATCGTCACCACTTCTTCGCCGTTTGCAACGCGCAACCGCGTCTGCGCCGCCGGCACCGTCACCGTCTCCGCCGCAACAAAATCCTCCTCACTCAGCGACGCCCCACACTGCGCGCACGTCGCCGCGACGCGCTGCGCATCGTGGCCGCCAGCCGTATTCCTTCCTTCCCTCGTCCCGCGTCCCTCATCCCTCGCCCCTCCTTCCGTCTCCCCCCCGCATTCTGGACAAACATACGAGTCGCTGCCGATCTTCACTTCCCTCATCCCGACCTCCGTCTCGGGATGAAATCCGAATCGCTGCCCGTCGACCACGAACCGCACGTAAGCCCCAACCTTCCCGCCAGTCCACAGGTGAAACGCCTCGTCCACGATCAAATTCCCGATGCGATTGTTCCGCTCGACAAGCTGCGCCACTTCCGTCGCCGCCTTGGCCGCAGCCACATCCTCCTCCGCCTGCGCCGACGAAGGGAAAAACCGCACCCGCGGCACATCCTGCGACAGCACCGAAATGATCGAAAGCCCGAACGCCTGATAAATGTTCGTGACGAATTCGTATCGCGGCATGTCCTCGAGCGAGCTGTTGTCCATCAGCTTCTGCTCGAACGGCAGGTGCCAGTTCTGGTCGCGCTCGTCCCACCACAGGTATTGCAGTCCGCGCCAGAATTGGTGCGCCTGCTTGATTCGCCGGATTTCCTGCCGCCGCGAAAGTTCCGACTCGGTCGAGAACTGGAACACGAGCCGCCGCAGCGCTTCCTGCAACCGCTCCGGCAGTTGCTCGTTGTTAGGCCCATACGGGTTCGCACTGGTCTCCACTCGCGCCGAGTCACTGCTCGTCCCTCGGCCAGCGCCGTCATCCTGAAGCCGACGGTTTTGGTCTTCGTCGGCTGAAGAATCCCTCTTCACCGCACTGGCGGCTACCGGCCCTTCAACCGGCACAATCGCCGGATTAGCATTCGGAATTCGCGTCTCTGTGGACATTCGTCTCTCGCTTGTGGCGTGCGCGTTCTGCTATCGTGGCGGCTGAATGGATGAACTGAGGGAAGAAGAACAACCACCGCCGAAGCGGCTCAATCGTTTTCAGCAGTTCGCCGTGATCTTGCTCGGCGTGATGATGATCGTCACAGGCGTGGCGACGATCGTCGAGGGACCCTCATTCAATCCCTACTTCCCGGCCGCCGCTCTGTTCTCGCCCTTTGCACTCGCCGGAGGAGCCCTCGTAATCGTCCTTGCGATTCGCGCCGGTCGCCGTCACTGACACGGCTACGCCGTCGCGGGTTCGGTTTCACCTATAGTCGAAAATACGACCGGCCTGATAACGACGCGCCGAATCGCTTCACGTCCGGTTATCGAGCCGACTCGCAAAGCGCCGGAGGCGCGATTGTACCAAGCCCGGCACGCAGCCTGCCTGCCTGCGAGGCAGGCGGAGCGAAGTGCCGGGTACTCAATCGGAGATCAGTCAGTCCCGTATGGGACGATTGACTCCCTCCGCGAATTCCAACTGAATCCGCGAAACTGCAGAAATTTGCCTGGTCACGATCGAAGGCCGCGTTCACGGTGTCGTCGGCTGCGTCTCGATGTGCTCGATCTTGATCGACGTTTTCCCGAGCGCGATCGCATTCGCAAGCCGCGCGCCGCTCTCGTCCGACGGAAACCCAAACCTGCAACTCACGAAACGCACGTCGTCGAGATCCAATTCCCCGCTCTCATAGCGCAGATGCGTCCCCACGAACGTCACGTTCCGCCAATGAATTCCGTCGAGCGTCTGTGCCGCTCCTTCGATCGTTAGGTTCTCCACGCGCACGTTGTCAGCGAACGCCCGCGTCGCCGGCGGCAGCAGTACTTCCGCGGTGTCTGGCATAAACGTCGCGTCCAGGTGCTTCCCGCCGAGCGTCGAAGGGTCCAGCAGACTGTCCGCCGCGAGCTCCCGCGGCGCATCGATCGATACTTTGGCCGTGTCTCGCTTCGCAGCCCTCCCGCTTGTCGAAATCGGCGACGCATCCTGGCTCGTCGCCTCCGAGTTTGCCGCGTCATTTTCTGACGATCGCAGTTCCGCAAGCGCCACTCGCGCCTGCGTCACGTGATCCATCATGTCGGCGTCGGAAGAAGCCGTCGTAAGAATTCGGTCGAGCCCGCCCAGCGACACCTCGTAGAACTCCGGCTGTGCCGCCCGTGATGCCAGACGGCCTTCCGTCGCCATCGACGCCATCCGGTCCACATCCTCCTCCGCGGCGTCCATTCTTCCCGCCCCGGCGTCTTGAACGCCTTGGTTGATCGCGAGCAGCATGTCCCGCTCCCACGACGCGTAAACGCGTCCGTGGTTGCTTCCGTCGCTGCTCGGCCCGGCCGTTCCCCGCTTCGCAGCAGGTTGCTGTCGCTCCGAAAAATATCGCGAGCCTTGCCACGCGAGCCGGGCCACGAGCAACGCCGCCACGATCACGACCACCCATGCCAGATACCGCGGCCACGGGCTCCGCCCGCTCACGTTGATCACGCGACGCCGTCGCCCGCCGTAGATCGGCCCGGGCGGTTGCTGCGGAAACTGCCAGTCTCCCAAGTGCGCTCCCTGGCCCGCCATTGTAGGACAGCAACCTCCCATGTGGGAGCGCAGAAGCGGCGACCTACTTCCCTTTGCCCAGTTCGTCGCCCAGAAAGCTGACCAGGTCGCGGTGGTCCGAAAATACGTGCGTTTCCGGCGGCGAAGTCGAAGCTCCTCGAATCGCCTCCGTGCCCCCGCCGTTCGCTCCGCAGCGATGAACCCGGGCCACGAACCCTCGCGCGGCGCGCCCCGAATGAGATGGCACCACCTCAGCCGCTTCGATCTCCACCCGATGCACCGGCCCCGTACCCGGCTTTGAATCGGCGGCAGCCTGATCGACGTCGCCGTCCCGATCGGAGTCGCTGTTATCGGCATAGGCGCGCTGCTCCTGAGCTCTCAGCTCCAGCGCCTGCAGTGCGGCTTCCGCCTCTCGGGCCGCTTCGAGCGCCGCGCCCATCGCCGGGTTAATGTGATATCGCCCACCAATAAATGGCATCGTGTCCTCCAGAAAAATCACGCCGTAACTACGAATCAAAGAGCCAACGAGTCACAAGTCACGCCACGCGTGGCCGCCCGTCATTCGGCACCAACCACTGTCTTTTTCCCTGACTCGAACTCCAGCATCCTCCGGATCTGCTGCCACGACCTTTTTCGTAAAGGCCCCGCTATCTGCGATCCGCCTGCTTGCCTCACTCTTCCAGGCGCCCGCCCCGATGAGACGCCCGGCCCCGAAGGGGGAGCTTCAGGACCGGGCCGGGGTGCGGGGTGGGCACTGAGTGGGGGTTCAGCGCAGTTCGTCGGGATGTCCGCCGGAATCGGTGGGACACCCGCAATTCCCAGAATCGAATTCAGCAGCGCGCGATTCTCCGCACGCAGCCTGTCAATTTCCGCTCGCAGGCGCACGGCCTCGTCCTCAACCCTAGCCGCCGTACCTGCGCGCCAGGGCGGCGCAATTCCCCGCCAAATCTCCAGAAGCCATCGCATAAACGCTCGTTAGGGGACCATATCTTCAGAGTCCGCGCGAAAACGTAAGCGCGTGAACTCTTCGTAGATGCGCGAATGCGCGACGGTCTACTGTTGGAAGAGCGGGCTTTCAGGCCTCGCGAAAACGTGCGTAAAGAACCGGCTTCAGCCGCGGGATGCCGGCGCGCACATTCGAAATCCTCAGTGTCTCGGTGACTCCGTGGCTACCACCACCGCCGTCGATGCAAGAAGGAAACCGGTCGCGCGCCCTGCCTCTCTTCGATCTCGGCCTTGCGCGCTTGGATCGCCCGAATCGTCGGGTCGGCGGACACTGTCCTCGCCGCCAACCGGTCTGCGAGCGGCATCCGCCGTTCGCTGCTGCGACGTACCGCGTACCTCGACTTCAGTCCGTATCGCGCCGCATCCGCCGCATCGTCGCCATCCGTCTTCTCGACGTCCTCCACGCGCGCCGGGTCGCGAATCAAATTCGGCAGCGTTCGGATCAGCTCGATGCAATTCTCGGCGAGGAGCCACTCCCCCGCATCGAGCATCTGGTACATCAGCATCCAGCCGCCCACCCGGTCGTCGTCCGCCGGCACAGGACGCGGCAGCCCCGCCGCCGCGAAAACATCGCCCATCTGCTCGGCGATCGACGCCTCGTCCGTCCTCCGCGCAAACGCATCCGGCGAAAGATAGACGGCTTCGATCTTTTCCCTCTCACCGCCAGTTTCCGCGACGCCGTCGTCCGGAGCGCCAGTGTAGAAGCGCGAACGATCTCTTTTCGCTTTCGCGCTCGTCTCGACGCTGCGCGCAATAATTTCCCGCGCCAGTTCCCGCGGTGGGGTTCGATGCGTCACGTACTCGCGGTATGTCACCACGCGGTTCGCCTCGCCCTCGCCGTTCTCAATCCCCGGCACCGCCGCGTGCCAGTAAACCGCCGCCGGATGCTCGAATCCCCAGTCGACCGAAATCCACCGCCGCCACCACGGCTTCCAGTCGATCGTTTCTGCGCGCGCCACATGTCGCGCCGGATCGAACCGGTCGAAGTACTGCCCCGCGAATACGTCCCAGTCGCCGTCCAAGAACGCTCGCCGCAAATGCGACGGCAGCGCTCGCAGCGTCTTCAGGTAATTCTCGTCCTGCGCGTAAATCGGGTTGTCGCAAACCCGCGCTGGAATAAACTCATAATCGCTCGCGTCATACTCTTCCGGGTGTTCCATTCCTGCGGCCGGCTGCCGTTCAATCCACAGCGACTTCACCCACGCGTGCCCGATATTCCCCGGATTCGTCGCGCCCGCCATCGACGGAAACGCCCCCGGCGCCGGGCACCGGTTGCGGCTCGTTAGGAATTGCCACTGGCGCAGCGTGAACATCGTCAGCTCGTCCACGCCGATGAAAAGGAATTCCCCGCCCTGATACTGGTAAACGTCGCTCTCGTTCTGGCAATATCCGAATCGCGTCGTCGACCCGTTCCACCACGTCACCACGTGTTTTGAGTCGTGAAAGCTCTTGTACAACTCTCGCGGCACCTCGCGCCGAAAGTAGAGCAGCAGCGATTGCTCCAGCTCCGGAAACGTCCGCCGCAAAAGCAACGTGTTCGCGCCCGGATGCTCGTGCGCCTGCAGAATCGCCTCCATCAGCAGCGCCTTTGTCTTTCCCGGCCCAGCCGCCCCGCCGAACAGCCGGTACTTGGCCGCCGACGCGTGGAATTGCTGCTGCTTCGGAAACGGCCGGTAGCCCAGGTCCACTCGCGCCCGCCCCTCCGCCGCCCACCGCTCGAGACCCGACGCGATCGTCACCATAAGTTTCCCCGTGTCCCGGATGAACTTCCCAGGCGCGATCCGCTTCACTGCCAAGCATTTTTCTCTTCGTCCGTTTCTACTCCTGTTGCCGCCTTGCGCGCCGGCCGCTCCACGTTATGAACCAGCTGCACCTGAACTCCACCCTCGCCCACCGGCTGCGCCGCCTCAATCTGCCGCGTGCACTCCTTCAGAATTTCCACTAGCAGCTTGTCGCCGCTCCCCACATTCGAAGGATTCTTCTCCAGTCGCGACACAACATTCGCGTATCGTTCCGCAACCGTGTGCTCATCCAGCCCCTGCTTGCGCAGTGCCTCGCCGATCGGCACGCGCTTCCGCAGCCGCTTCCGCCGCTTCTTTTCCGGCGGAGCGTCCGCCGTCCCTGGCGCGTCGTGCTTCCCGCTTTTGTTTTGCTCTAGCTCGGATTCTCCGCAACCGCCGGTAGCCCGGCCGGACGACATGCCCCGCCGGGACGTTGAGCGCCGCGAGGGCCGTTTCGAATGCAAGCCGCCGCGTCCCCGCTTCCCGGCTCGCTTCTTCGATCTGCTTTTTGCTGACATGGTAGGGTTCGCTGTGATGGAGGATGCCCATCATGACGCCATTGATCGCGTCCCGATGGACGGTGCATAAAATGTCGCTCGCACGCGCGCTCCGCTCGCATCGCCCCCATCCCGCCGTGTGTTCCGGCGATTGAACGAAGCTGACGCAGCGTGCCATGCGGTCTTGCCGTAGCTTGTAGCGAGGAAAAGGAAGGCCCGCAGTCCTAGTCGTCCGAATCCAACTGAAGTCGCTCTACTGAATCACAATCCAGGTCGTGCAAGCCTTGTGTCTCGATTCGGTCCCGTCAGGTTCCCGCGCGACCACCGAAATCCAGTGCTTGCCCAACTCGAAATCCAGCTTCTTCGGGCTTTTTCCGGTGATCCCTGGCACGAACCCTATCGGCTTAGCTGGCAGGCCGATCTCGAAGAGCTTTGACCGGTTCTTCACTCCCGCCGAAATGTCGTACGCGACAAACTCTTCCACGCACGCCGTTTTCACCTTGGCCGAGCATGCCGGCGTTTTCCCGAAGTCGTAATCGAATTTTACGGTGACGAAGTGGAGACTGTGCGCCGCCGCCGGAGTCGCCTGCCCGCTCTGCCCTTGGCTCGCAGGCTGACCCTCAGTCGGCTTTTGCGGCGAACTCTGTCCTGCCGGCCCAGCGGTCGCCTGCAAAGACTCCTCCGCTCGCGTCGCCTCCCGAGTCGCCTCGCCTCGCGCCAGCCTCGGTCCCACCGCACTACCCGCAACAATCATCGCCACTGCCGCCGCAAAGCCTCTCCGCATGCCGAGGCTATGCTACCCCATGTGCCGCGGTGGTTCCCCTACCCTAAAATCTGTACGACCACGCCGGCCCCGCCCGTGATCGACGTAACCTTCGCTCGCACGAAGTTCGCCCTCACGTTCGTCACCGTCCGCGACTCGCCTCCCGTCGCCGTCGACGTGTCCACCGTCGCGTACTGCGCGTCGACGTCGTTCATCGCCTCCTGCAGCGACACGCTGATCGCCGAGGGCGACGTCCCATACATCGTCTGCCACACGATCGTGCGTCCGTTGTTGGGCATGCCCGCGTAGTTCGGCAGCGCGAACTGCTGGCTCGCCTGCCCCGCGGTCGGCGCTTCGCTGTTGAACGCGAGCGCCACGTCACCCGGAAAAATCGAATACGGCGGTACCTGCGCATTGTAATTCGGCATGAATCTCTCCCGGGAAAATGATCGTGCGACGTGCTCCGCAACTCTGCCGCTGCGGTCTTCGACTGAATCTTCGTGGGGGCGGATCGGAGAGACCGCCCCCACCCGCGGACGCAGGCCAGGGTGTGCGTCAAGCGGAAACTCGTGCGCAAAACTCACGCGGCCCGTGCAAACACACGTCCGCGGTTGCTTCGCGCGCGCGAAGCGCAATTACGCGCTCAACTTCCATCTCTTGAGTTTCTTACAGGAAAAACGCCGTTCGGAGGTTACTGCTGTCTGCGCACTTTTCGAGGATAACGAAACGAATTGTACTCGAAGTCACTATTTCTGTCAAGTGCTTTTTTGTGTATATCGAAATCGTCCAAGGTAATTTTCATTTCTTCCCCTACCTTTGCTCCGAATCCGGCGCCGGCCGCAGCGTGAAGTTCACCCCTCGTGCCGCATTCTCATCCACTGTTCGCTGCACGTCGATCTGGTCCAGGGCGATCACGTTCTCCCGCGCCCCGTCGACGACGTAGTGCAACTGGTAATCCGACACCCAGTAGTCCGTCACCGCAAAGCTCGTCCCGTCGTTCAGATAGATAACCGCGCTAGTGTTCGCCGCCGTATTCGGGCCTGCCGCGCCGGAGCCGGAGCCTGCATCTGGCGAAGGCGAGTTCGAATAAGCGCCGTAGTCCCCGGATGAATCCGTCACCGACCCGTTGTCGTCGCCGCTCCCGGAGTACAGATAGGCTCCCGGTTCGTACGGTCCGTAGTAACCGTAGCCCGGATATCCGTATGTCCCGCAGCCAAAATTCCACAGCGAATCACAGTCGAACCCAAATCCGAGTCCCAGCCCCCAGCCAAAGCCCCAGGGATAAAATCCTCCAAAGCCATATCCGTACCCATACCCCGGCCCGAAAAATCCCCCGCCGAAATGGTGTGGGCCCACGGGCCGCGGTCGCTGTCCCTCGATCGATCGCGACTGCGGCGAATTCTGCCAGATCTCATGCCCCTGTCCCGAAAAGCTCAGTACCTCGCCTCCGCGCGTACCCACAATCGGCGAGCGCCCATCCGCGCCCGCACCTGTCGTCACTCCTCCGCCCGCGCTCACCATCCCATGCCCGCTCTCTGGAGGAAAACCGATCGTCACGTGCTGCGGTGTAGGAGGCGCTCCGCCCGCCACAAACCCGCCGGTGCCTACCGGTCTCGGCGTACTCGATGGAGGCGCCCCGTGCCAGCCTGCCGGCGCACTCCCGTGCACAACCGTGATAGGACCGCTGCTCGGCCGCGCGACCGATCCCGCGAAACCGGAGCGCGCCCCGGAAGTCGCATGTCCGTGCGACCCCCCGAAACTCCCGCTGTAGTGTCCGCCCCCGCCGCCGAAGTGCCCGCCGCCGCCAAAATGACCACCGCCACCTGCGTGACCGCCTCCTCCGCCGTGCTGCGCAAACGCGCCCTGAGGGCATAACACCAGCGCAACAGCGCTGGCAGCCACCAGCAGCCCTCGCGCGAAGCCGTTCCGCGCCAAGCCACGTGCGGCGGGCGCCGCCGGCCTTCCAGCGAGACTATCTCTTGTATTTTTGCTCAGTTGGCTGTTTGGTGTGGAGTGCATCATATACGCACCCTCCGGTCCCGGTTAGGAGGGCAGCCGGGACGGGGGCCGCTCTAACTCTGCGTATACGATGCACCTCTTCGTCGTCCGGTTTCAAGTGCTGCGTACTGCGGGTGGCGGCTTCCTCATTGAGAATCGGAGTGCATGTCGTCCACGAAGTTCTGTACCGCCTTCGCGTCCTCGGGGGACGTGAATCCCGGGTGGCCCAGCCACTCGTGCGCCACACGCGCCGCCTCGTGCGGCGGCCAGGCGTCCAGGAACACGCCTTCTCGCAGATATCGCAGCTTTTGCAGCGCCACGTCGGACGCTCCGGCGTACCGGTCCATCTGTCGCACGAAATAGTCGACCAGGCTCTTCGGCAGGTCAAACGTGTCCGGAACGTCCCGGCGCGTGTACTCGTAAATCGTCTTCTGGCTCCACGGATTGAATTTCTTGGTGTCGAAGAAATCCGTTTCATCCAGAAAAATCTGCGACGTCGGCACCACCACGCGAAAGACCGGCCGGTCCGTAGGCCGTACCACCCACACCGCTACCGTATGATTTGCATACGGCCAGAACAAGCCGACGCCTTTTACTCCGGCCCGCTCGACCAGAAAGGCGTAGAGCGCCGAGAGCTCGTCGCACTCGGCCGAAGCCGTAGGCCTGAGCGGCGAGGGCTTTTGCACGCCCTGCCACTGCCGCCAAATGTTGTCCGAATTGGGCGGCTGGTTCGTGATCTGCCAGTGAAGGTTCCAGAAGCCCGCGTCCCTCGTTGCTTCGAACAGCAGGCGTATCACCACAAAATCCGAGTAGCGGAGGCTCGCTGGCGACAGTTGGTGGGCAGTTGAAAAGGCCGCGAAGCTCTCGCGCATTCCCGTGGTGCTCTCCGCGGCTTTGGCCCTCACCCGGACCGCCTCGATGAGCTGCGCGAACGTCACCTCGGACGCCGCATTCGACGCCTGCCGGGCATGTCCGGTCGCGGCCACGTTCGTGGCCAGCAGCACCGCGCACAGTCCGATTACGGCCCGCCGGAGGCTCAGATGTACCATTCGATAAATGGACCCGCCGCTGAGTCTAATCCGAACTTATTCCCCCGGCAACCGCGATCTCCCGGCTCTGTCACCTCGCACAACGCGATTGACACTTTGCGGTGGAACGGTAAGAGTTAAAGATTGGCGTCTCGTGTATCCCTTCATCCATATCTTCGGATGGTTCTCGATCCCTACGTTCGGCCTGATGGTCGCCGTGGCGATGGTCGCCGCCTACTACGTCCTGCGCGCGGACATGGCTCGCCGCGGTATTGCGCCCAAAGACTCGCCGCTCGCCGAAATGTTCATCGCCGTTCCCTGCCTTGCGGGAATCGTTGGCGCGAAGCTGTATCACGTTCTGGAGACGCCGCGGCAACTTCTCGCCGATCCCCTCGGAGAGCTGTTCAGCCGTTACGGGCTCGCATGGTTTGGAGGATTGATTGCTGGCGTCGTCGCGTTCGTGTGGCTCGCACGATCGAAGAAAATTCCGCTGCTCGAGATGATGGACGCCGGTTCTCCCGCCGCTGCGCTCGGCTATGGGGTCGGACGCATCGGCTGCTTGCTTTCCGGAGACGGCGACTACGGTAAGCCGACTTCCCTGCCGTGGGGCATCAGTTTCCCGCACGGCCTCGTTCCAACCACGCAGCGCGTTCAGCCCACGCCGATCTACGAATTTTTCGTCGCCTGTCTTATCGCCTGGATTCTCTGGCGCATCGGCGCGCGTCTCTTGCCCCAGCGGCCCGCGAGTCGCGGCCTGGTTTTTGCCGCCTACCTCGTGCTGACGGGCGTAGCCCGTTTTGTAGTCGAATTTATTCGTATCAATCCGCGATCTTTCATCGGTTTGACGAACGCTCAGGCCGCGAGTCTTCTTTCCGTTGTTGTCGGTCTCGCCATTTGGCTGGAGATCTATCGTCGTTCGTCCGCTGACTAGGGCCGCGCCCGGTGGCCCGCGGCTGCGTTTGCCAATGAAGGCTTGCTTCGCCCGTACTGGAGTCTCGCCAGCGTGCGGCGGGACATCGATGCAGCGATCAAGCTCTTGCCGAAAGCTTCTTCATCCGGATCGCGAGCATTCCGTCGGAGAGGATTGCGATCGATCGCGTGGGATCCACTTTCGCCGGCAATTCGAGCACGCAGAAGGAATGTGTCGTCGAATCGCCCAGCGGACTCCATCCCACCAGAATCACCAGCCACTGCGATTCCACGCCCACCGCGATTTCGCCCGCGCCCGTCCCAGGCACGCTGGCCAGCGCATAAACGAAGTCGCCGCTTTCTTTTACGTTCGTGGGCAACGACGGCAGCAGCTCCCGCTGCGCGGCCAGCCAGTCCTCCATTTCTTTTCCTGGCTCGCCGCCGCGCTCGACGTATTTTTCGTAGGCGCGCCGCGAAACGCAGTCGTAGGCTTCCAAAAGGCACGCCGTCAAATCGTGCAGCGCCACGTACTCGCGCAAGGGTCCGCGATGCTTTTCAGTTGTGGACTTCGCCGCGACCGGTAGCTGGTTCTTCATATCGCGTGACCGGTGGCCCGGCTTTGTAATCGGAGATGCTCCTCGCAAACGTTCCGTGCGGTGCCTCACGTGTTGTCTCAGTCGAGGGTATGGTCGTGGTGGTACCGCATCGTCAGTCGGACCGTGCGGTTGGAATCGAACCGGCCGTCGCTCAGGCGAGCGGTCTCCCTGCGAGGTTTCCTTTCTTCCAGAGCCCGGATCCCCAGGAATCGGCCGAGCTCCAGTTCGAGCGTCGCGGGACTGAAGGCACGCTTCCCGAGAACGGCGACGCCCCGCTCGACGACCGGCAGCCACAGGCAGCTTTCCGAAAGCGGTACTCCGACGATCAGCGTTCCCGCTTGCCGGCGCATTGCGTCCGAGAGCGCGTAACCCGAGCCATCGATCAGCGATTCCGTCGCGAGCGCGACATCCAACCGGAAGGCCGCGAGCAGATCGCGCGCGTCACTCAGCCGTTCCGTTCGGTACGCGCCAAAACCGCGCGCGCTCAATCGAGCCAAGACTTCGTCGGTTACGGAAGTCTGCGGGCCGGCAAAAAGAATTCGTGCAGTTCCGGGCATAGCGTTCTCCTACACGGCGTTTTCTTGGGGCGGGAAATTCAACTCGGATCGGCAACGCGCACAGCGGCCGGTCGTCGCCGAGAATTGTGGAAGACTTGCGAGCCCGATTTCACCTGGCTAGAGACGCAGCCAGTGCCCGACGCGATTGCTTGGAAAAGTCAGTCCAAGCCGCGGGCAGGTCTGGCTGCGCGCGAGTCCAGCCGGTGGGCGCGCGCTCCGTTTCCCGTCGGAATATCTATCGGAAAACGGCACGCGAAACGTTAATGCGACTACCCCTCCAGAATTGCCTCGCAAACTATGCTTCCCCGTGCTCCGTTTCAACTCGAAACAATACGCAAATTGGACCTGCGGCGGACGGAAGCCTCGCGTACGTAGTAATTGTGTTCTTCCGGCACACCCAACCCTTGACACGCACGTAACGCCAGAGTAAATTCCCGGCAACGCAAGGATCGTCGTGGCAGTTCTTGGGCGGCGGCTTCGGCGCTTCAGGAAAGAGCGTCGGGTCAGTTACTGAGTGGGAGGGCCCAGAGAAGTATGTCTTCGAATTCAGGGGCACAGGACGAGCGTCTCAGGGCAGTGACGGGCTCCGGTTTATTGCCCACAACCAATTCTGATCGTGGTTCCACGGCCAACGGGAATGGCGCAGCTACACCCTCTTTCACTTTCACCCAGACCAAGTTTGAGGACCTCTTCAGAATTCTTCACGACTTCGTAATCGTTCTCGGCCCGCATGCCGAAATCGAAACGATGTGGAGCTCGAATGTCGGCATTACGGCCGAGCTTAGAACCGGACTCTTGGGCCGTCCGATCAAGGACGTGCTCGCCCCTGAGTCCTACGCGCAAATGATGGATTGGCTTCGCCGCGGCGGCACCGGTCGATTTGGGGAGGCCGTCGAGTTCCCCGTAGAGCTTCCCGATGGATTGCATCAGTTTGCCCTGGGCGCGATGCCCACCGTCCACGCGCGTTCCAGTCTGCCGACTTCCTGCCTGTATGGGCGCGATGTGACTTTGAAGAATAAGCGCCTCGAGACTCTCCGCAAGAGCGACGCGCTCCTCACCAAGGCCCAGGAAATCGGAAAGATGGGCTGGTGGGAAATTAACGTCGAGACCGGCGAAGGCGTCTGGTCCGACCAGCTCTACCGCCTCCTCGGGCAAGACTCTAAGGGCCCACGGATGACCCCTGAGCGATTTTGCTCGTTGATCCATCCGGAAGACCGCGCTCGAATCACCAAGCTTCCCGGACTCACCGCCTGGGTTGGCGAATACCAGGAACACGAAGCGCGCTTTGTCCTCCCGGACGGCCGCATCAGGACCTTCTACACCCGCGCCGTGCCGGTCACGGATGAGACCGGCAGGATCACTCATGTTGTTGGACTCAGCGAGGATATCTCTGAAAGGAAGCAGTTCCAGGAGCGCCTGCGGCGCAGCGAAACACTGTTGGCTGAAGCCGAACGCCTCGCCGACCTCGGCAGCTGGGAATACGACATTCGTTCGAAGAGCCTCACCTGGTCGGCCCAGTTTTACCGCATGCTGGGTTTCGACCCTAGCTTCGAGCCCATTCCCCGCGACGACTCGCACAAAGTGATTCATCGCGACGACGTAGAAGACGCCGTCCGGGATCTCACGGCGATCGAGACCACCGGCAAGCCGCTCGAGAATGAATTGCGCTTCGTCACTGTCAAAGGCAAGGTGCGCCTTTTCCATTCGCGGGCGGTGGCAATCAAGGACGAGGCCGGCCAGGTGACCTGCATTCGGGGAATGTCGCAGGACATCACCGAGCGGCGACACGAAGAAGAGCGCGTTCGGCTAAACGAAGCCCTGCTGGCTCAGGCCGAGCGCATGGCAAACCTGGGAAGCTGGGAATTCGATCTCAAAACTGAAACGGCCACCCTGTCGAAGTCCTTGCTCCGGATTTACGGGCTCGACTGCTCTTCGGAATTTACCCGCGAGTGGTATTGGGGCTGCGTCCATCCGGCCGACCGCCGCCGGGCGCGCATCCTGGCGAACCGGGGCTGGCGCAACGGCAAGCCGTTCGTGTACATGGCGCGGTTCCTCAGGCCCAACGGCCGTACGCGAGTCCACTTCGTGCGCGGGGTTCCGATCATCGGCCCCGAGGGGCAGCCGATCGGCTCGATAGGCGTCGTGCAGGACATCACGGACCAACGGCGCGTAGTGCAGGATCTCCGGCGACTTTCCCAGGAAGTGATGCGGACACGAGACCAGGAGCGCCGCGAGACGGCGCGCACCTTGCATGAATCTGCTGGGCAGAGCCTCGCGGCTCTGAAGATGACGCTGGCGCGCCTGAGAAATTCTGCCACGCAGAACGAAGAGAAGATCCAGCAACTATGGAAAACCGCTGTCGAGCTCACGGAAACGGCCGTCCGCGAAGTGCGCACCGTTTCCTACCTGATGCACCCGCCGCTGCTCGATGAAGCCGGATTGGGCGCCGCATTGCGGTGGTACGTGACCGGCTTCACTGACCGCAGCGGAATCGAAGTGACGTTGGAAGTAGACGAGCGCCTGGGACGGCAATCTCAGGATATTGAGACGACGCTTTTCCGGATGATTCAAGAAGCGCTGACGAACGTTCACCGGTATTCGGGCAGCCGCCGGGCGTGGATCCGCGTCGTACGCGCGCACGGAAGAGTTACCGCCGAAGTCCGCGACGAAGGCCGCGGGCTCCGCGTCGACAGTAAAGCTCTGACCAAGACCGCGCCGCTGGGTGTGGGCATCTCCGGGATGCGCGAGCGCGTAGAACAACTTGGCGGCACGTTCGAGCTTGAGAGTTCGCCTGGGCGAGGCACTACATTGCGTGCGACTTTGCCACTCGCCGCGCACGCAAAGGACACAATCCTGGAGTCCGACGAAAGCGAGGGCCGCGATGCAAAACAACAAAGACGAAAAGCGAAGTCTGCCGGGACGCAGCCTCTTTGACGCGTCGGAAAGCGACAGGCTGGCGGGCCGGACCTATCGCGTCGTCATCGTCGACGACCATCCGGTGGTTCGCCGGGGGCTGCGGGCGCTGTTCGACGATCGGTCGGGCATTGAAGTTTGCGGCGAGCTTACGACGGGAGTGCAAGCCGTAGAATTCGTCAAGAAGAACAAGCCCGACCTGGTGATCATGGATTTGACGTTGCCGGAAATGAACGGCTTGGACGCGGCGCGCGCGATTCGGCAGGAAGTGCCTTCGACCCAAATCCTGATACTCTCGATGCATTTTTCCGAGGAACTGGCGCGCGAAGTGTTGCGCGCAGGCGCCCTGGGATACGTGCTGAAGTCCGACGCGGATACAGAGTTGCTGGCGGCGGTCGATCACGCGCGGCGGCGCCTTCCCTTCTTCACGAGCACCTTGGCCCGGACGATGACGCAGAACTTCGTAGAAGGCCCCGCGCCCCCCGCAGCCGACGCCGGGCCCGTGCCGGGCACGCCGCTGACGGAGCGCGAGGTGCAGGTGGTGCAGTTGCTGGCGGAAGGAAAGAGCAACAAGGAAGTGGCGGCGGCGCTGAGCGTTTCGACGCGAACCGTGGAGAGCCACCGCAATCACATCATGCGCAAAATGAATTTCGGAAGCTTCAGCGAACTGGTGCGGTTCGCGATTCGCGCCAACCTCGTGAATCCCTGACATAAGGAAATCCTCGAGCCCCCCGACAAGAAAAGCGCCGATTGGCCGAGGAAAACGGAAGAAAAACGAGAAGAAAGAGGGCCGGAAACAAGAATCCCTTATCCGGTCAATTTTGGCCGGATAAGGGACGTTAAAACGGCTTACAGGCTACTTTTTGGCGGTCTTGCGACGGGTGCGGCGGCGCGTCGGGCGTTCGGCGGGCGGCTCACCGACGAGCTCGGCAACCCAGATGGAAGTGACGAACTTCTTGACGCCGTGGTCATCAAAGTCGATCGTGGTGCGTTCCGTGTTGGATTCGGTGACGGTTCCAACGCCATATTGTTCGTGGCGAATTGTCTGGCCCTCGGACAGAATCTGCACTGTGGTCTCCCTCCGTATAAAGACAAGAATGCGGCATAACCTCAACGCTTACAACGCCCGGCTGGGACTGATTGGCTAAGCCTGGGAATCAAGGGCCGGATTGTGGCCGGCCCCGATTCTCAAATCCTGGTGCAAAGCGGAGCGGAACTATAGACCGACGACGTTCTCGGCCTGCAGGCCTTTCGGGCCCTGCTTGACTTCGAATTCGACAGCCTGTCCTTCGTTGAGGCTCTTGTACCCCTCGGCCTGGATGGCCGAGAAGTGGACGAAGACATCCTCGCCGGACTGACGCTGAATGAACCCGTAGCCCTTAGCCGCGTTGAACCACTTGACCGTACCTTGCTCTTTGCTCACCGATGCTGCTCCTAGATTGTTGATGGGGCGACGATTAGCCGCCGGGATTGCTATTCGTGCCCCGGGGCTCCGCCGTCCGCGCAAAAAAAAAGCTGTCGGGGATTTTGCCCGGCAGCGTTTATCGAATGCGAGTCGAGAGGATCACAGGAGCAACAAAAGCAACACAATCATAGCACAATTGGCGTTCCCGTGCAACCCAGGCTCTAAGGGCTGCGCTGGACGCCGTGGCACGAGCATTGGTAGGATTCGCGCGTTTTGGGAGGGGCCTGAGTGAGAAAAGCTGGAAAGCCTGTGTCGGGCGAATCTGCGGAGAAGCAACTGGCCGGGTTTATCGCGAAGTTTGATCCAGCCATGGCCCGGCAGATACGTTCGGTGCGGCGGGCACTGCGGAAGCGGTTCCCTACCGCGAACGAATTGGTCTACGACAACTACAATTTCTTCGTGATCGGGTACTGCAGTAGCGAGCGACCGTCGGACTGCATCGTGTCCTTGGCAGCGAATGCGAAGGGCGTTGGGCTTTCTTTCTACTACGGGGCCACCCTGCCCGATCCGCAGAGGCTCCTGCTCGGGAGCGGAAATCAGAACCGCTTCCTGCGGCTCAAGAGTGCGGCCACGCTGGCCAAGCGCGAGGTGGAGGAGCTACTGAGAGCGGCCGCGGCCCAAGGGAAGGTGCCGCTGCCGAAATCGGGGCGAGGGCGACTGATTATCCGGTCGATTTCGGCGAAGCAGCGGCCGAGGTGCGACCCGCCTCCGCTCAAAGGCGATCTGCGGCGCGGCTAGCCCGCGTCGACCCGCCTCGGCGCGCGAGAAAGCTGCGGCGCCGTAAGTCCGCCTTCGCGGGAAAGACGCTTCGGCGTGGCAGGCAATTCTGATGTATAGTTGCAGCGAATGCGACTACTCGGGACATGCCGCGACGTGGAAGATGTGTCCGTGCTGGATTTTTCCGGAGACATTACGCTGGGAGAAGGCAGCGCGACGCTGCGGAAGATGGTGCGCGAGCTGGTGGAAGGCGGAAAGCGCAAGATCTTGCTGAACCTGGCCGAGGTGCAATACATCGACAGCGCCGGCGTGGGCGAGCTTGTGAATACGTACACGACGGTGCGCGGGGCGGGCGGCGAATTGAAGATCGCCAGCCTGACGAAGCGCGTTCACGACGTGATTCAGATCACGCGACTTTACACAATTTTCGACGTGCAGCCGGATGAGCGCGCGGCGTTGAGCAAATTTCGCGCGACACCCTAGACTGCGAAGGAGCGACGGATGTTTCCCGACATCATGGTACAGGGCATGCGAGAGGAATTGACGCGGGTGGGATTCCGCGAACTGCGGACTCCTGAGGAAGTGGACGCCGCACTGAAGAACGAGAAGCGGACGGCGCTCGTGGTGGTGAATTCAGTGTGCGGATGCGCGGCTGGGCGGGCGCGTCCCGCGGTGGCACGAGCGCTGAAGAATGCGGCGCGCCCGGAAGTGCTGCTGACGGTTTTTGCCGGGCAGGATCGCGAGGCTACGGAACAGGCGCGAAGTTATTTTACTGGGTATGCGCCATCGTCACCGTCGATCGCGCTGATGCGGGATGGGGAGGTGGCGTTCATGCTCGAACGGCACGATATCGAGAGCCGCGACCCGCAGGCGATCGCGCAGGATTTGACGCAGGCGTTTGATCGGTTTTGCTCGCCGGCTACGGCGTAGCTCGAATTATACCGCAGGACCCCAACTGACAAACCGCGGGTGAGACACCCTGCCGAGTTGAATTGAACGTCGCCAGCCGTGGCTCTGGTCCAACAAGGACGGGCGACGCAGTTTCAAAGGACACGAAGGTCTGCCTCGCGTCGAAAGGCGGCGTTACCTCGCGCACCCTTCTGAGAAGCGAAGGGATGCGGTACCCCTCGGGCTTCTGCTCGGCTTGAATGGACTCGAGGTGTAATGTGAACGCGTGCGCACGAAATGGAATGTCAGTCTGTCGTTCACAAAGGGCGAGCCACCCGCCTGATTTCAAGAGTAAAGACCAAGGAAAACGACAATCCGAAAACAATCGTGGATGTTAATTCTGACTCTTGCCTTAGCCTTTCCTCGCGCGCTCAAGTGAAGGGCGGAAGAGAATCCGATTGTCCAGGTGACACCGTCGATAGGATGGGACCGGAAATCGCCCGGCAATCGAGAGATTTCCTCGCCAAACTGAAGGCCGCGGTTCAGGTAAACGATCGAGCGAAAGTGGCGTCGATGATTCTATACCCGCTGGAAGTGAACATGCGGAGCGAGAAGCTGCATGTTGGTGATCGAAAGACGTTCCTGGCCCGATACGGGCACATCATCAATGCGCAAGTGAGAGCAAAAATCCTCGACGAGAAATCCTCTCGATGTCTTTTTTCTAACCCGCAGGGATTTATGGTTGGGGACGGAGAGGTCTGGTTCAGGGAGTTCGCATCCGGCGTTTTCAAAATTGTAACGATCAATACAAGTAGTTAGACCGTTCGGCTGCTGGGTGAGGATTTTTTCCCGCCGACCAGTGCTTAAGGCGAGACCCCGGGGCTGAAAGCCCCATTTCTTGTCGCATTCTCCGCGAGGCTGAAGCCTCACGCTTCCACCTGAAAACCGTCGCGCTTCGCGCATCCACTCAGGCCCCGTGCGTGCACGCAAACCCGCGGCCTCAATTAACCCCACGACCGACCTAACCAATTGCGTTCTCACACAGACTCGGAAGCCTTACGCTTCCGCCGGTAACCGCCGCGCATTCGCGCATCCACGAAGAACCCGAGCGCTTCGTTCCCACACAGACTCTGAAGCTCCGCTCCCCTGAGGGGCATTTATGAAATTGCTAGTCAGCTTTTAAGTTCTAGGCGGGAGCCTGACGGTGCGGCGAGAAGGCTTGGGCGAGGAGTTCGTAGGAGCGGCGGCGGTCCGCGTGTTCGTGGGTCATAGCGGTGATCATGATTTCGGAGACGCCGGCGCGGTCGGCGAATGCGGTGATGTGCTTGCGGACGGCCTCGGGGGAGCCGGCGAAGAAGCGCTCGCGGCTGGCGGCGATGATGTAGCGCTCGTCGGGCGTGTAAGGGTAGTCGGTGGCTTCGGCGACGCTCGGGAAGCGGGACATTCGTCCCTGCCGGAAGCGAAGGAGCGTGAGTTCCATGGGGCGGGCGAGTTCGGCGGCGCGCGCGTCGGTGTCGGCGCAGAGAACCGACATGCACAAGAGGGCCTCGGGCGCAGCGAGATGCGCCGACGGCTTGAAGTTTTCGCGATAGATGCGGAGGGACGTAAGCGCGCTTTCGGGCACGATGTGGTGGGCGTAGGCGTAACGAAGGCCTAGCATGGCCGCCAGTTGCGCTGAGAAGTCGCTGGTGCCGAGGAGCCAGACTTCGGGCATGGGGACGTCGTCCGGCATGGCGCGGATGCGCTGGAAGGGGTGGTTTTCGGGGAATTCGCCGTCGAGGAAGCCGAGGAGTTCTTCGAGGCGGACGGGAAAATCGTCGGCACCCATGGCTTCGCGGGAGCGGCGGAGTGCGAGAGTGGTGATGGGGTCGGTACCGGGCGCGCGGCCAATGCCGAGGTCGACGCGCCCTGGGTGGAGCGCCTCGAGCACGCGAAAGCTTTCAGCGACGCGCAGGGGCGCCTGGTTGGGCAGCATCACGCCGCCCGAGCCGACGCGAATGCGGCGAGTGACGTCCGCAACGTGGCCGATCATGACCTCGGGGGCGGAACTGGCGATCAGAGGGGTGTTGTGATGCTCGGCGAGCCAGTAGCGATTGTAGCCGAGATTCTCGGCAAAGCGCGCCAGATCAAGCGTGTTTTGGAGGGCCTCACGGCTCGAGGAACCCGTGGGTACCGGGGAGAGGTCGAGGACTGACAGTCGATAGGACTTGCCGGCTTCCACGGAACCCATGGCTCATTCTAACCAAGGGGCGGCGGAATCACCACGCGCTGAGGTGTTCGACGCGTCAGGATTCGCGCTGCGGTAAGACCGGCCAGCTATGGCTCGGAATAGTTACCGACGGACGAAAGCGATTCCCAGAGTACTAAAGTACCGAAGGCGAGTCCCACGACGGTACTGCCCAAGATGTGACTTTCCTTCTAGTGCGTGTATGCAGCGGAATCCGCTACTTTTAGCTTTCATCGACAGCCATTCTGAGGAGGTTCGAAAGGTCATGAGTAACCGGTTCGATTCAAACGCAGAGAACCGGCCGGACGAGGCCCGAGCGGTACAGGGCGAGCCGCGCTTCCACGGGCCGAGTGGCGACTCCGCGAGCGGGAATAGCGGGCAAGAGGCGCCCGCGCGAGAGCGCCGCAGCCGCCGCCGCGCGATGATTTCGGCGCCAGTTCGCGTGCGCAGGCTTGACGTCACCACAGACGGTCCCGATGAGATTTCGATGACGCTGGACGTGTCGCGCGCGGGAATCCTTTTCACGAGCGCAGCAGGCGCGTTTGAGGCTGGCATGGAAGTGGCGGTGACGTTCCCGTACAGCAAATCGCTGGTGGCGATTCAGGCCGAACAGATGGGCCTAGTGGCGCGCGTAAGCGACATGGGAGACGGCCGCCGCGCCGTGGCGGTGGCGTTCAGCGCCTGCAAGGAAGCGGAGATGGTCGATTCCGGGGGACACAAGCTGGGGAAGAAAGCAACCTGGACAGACTATGTGCCGGCGGCAGGGTCGACTCGGCCTCTCGTATTGGTGATGGACGCGGACCCGGCGTTGCGCGCGTGCTTGAAGACTTATCTACAGAACGAGGGCTACGACGTGATTGCCGTGGGAACGGGGCGCGAGGCGCGCGACGTGCTAGACGCGCATACGCCCGCGCTCTTGATCGCGGAAATCGAGGGCGACGACCTGCCCGGATACGACCTGTGCGCTCACGTGAAGGCGACGCCGCGGTTGCGGACAGTGCCGGTGATGCTGATGACCCGGTCGGCTTATCCGAGCGATTACGCGAACGCACATTCGCTTGGGGCGATCGTCTGCATGGCGAAGCCTTACCGGCAGGAACGGCTCGGGCACGTGGTGCGGCTGCTGGCGCCCCCGCCACAAGCGAAAGCAGCGACCGCTCCACCGCGACCGGCGGACCCGAAGCGGAGACCCTGCAGCGGCCCCAGCGCCAGCAAGAAGCTCGCGCAACAGCGAATCCGCTTCGCGCGTTAAGCTCGAGCTGAATGCGAGAGTGACGGCCGCCCGCCGGACAATGTCCCTGCCCAACCGTACAGGGTAACCGTGTGGGCGCAAACCCGCCTACGTTGAGCGGCTGGACGCGACAACGACGCTAAAATCAGTGGATGGATTGCCCTAAGTGCGGCGCCGAGGTCCGCGATATCGCACGCTTCTGCCGCAAGTGTCACGCGACCTTGCGCTATGCGTGCCCCGCGTGCAAACACGAACAGCGGCACGGAGGCACTTGTGACAAGTGTGGCGTCGATTTCCTGAAATACATTGTCGCGGTCGTCGCGACCAAGCAGGCCAAGTCGGACGCCGTTCAGGAAAGGCAGGAGCGGCGATCAACCCTGCTGAAGAACTTGGTAACTGTTCCGTTCAATTTGGGGATCCCGCTGCTGAGGAGCCTCTTCGCAGGAAGCCGCGATCGCGACAGAGGCCGGGAGATACCGTTCCGCCGTCGCTGACGCGCGAGATCGGAAATAGTCAGCCGGCGGGAAAAGACCTGTGCGGGAAAACTCTCTGCCGAGCGTACGCTTGACCTGAGCAAACCAGTAATCAAAGGTGCCCTCCGAGACTCCCACGAGTCTGACGGACTGCTGATAATCAACGCCCTGGACGAAGTAGGTGCGGAAGAGGTTGAGACGGCCCTTCCATTCGGGACGCCGTAGCGCGTGACGGCCGATGCGCTCAAAGTCCGCGACGTATTCGCAGGCGCGGGCGCGCGTCGGACGCCATTGGTAGCCGGTGGAGGGCGTATCGAGGTTGAGGGCCCGAACCGAGGATGAGGAGTCCTTTAGCCACTCGCGCAGGCCGCGATAGCGGGTGTAGCAGGCGTCAAAAACCTCGACAGGCTTCATAGCACCTCCCATGGAATCGCCGATAAGAGCCGAGTGGCCGGACGGGGAAGGTCGGAACGTTCGGTCAGTTGTCCCCGGAGGATCTTGGTGTGCCTGCCAGCAGATCGCCGACGTCCCAAACCTTGTCGGCACGTGAGATTTCTTGCTCGACGGCTTCCAGGCAGGTGTGAAAGCATTCGTGCCAGCCAGCGAGATAGCCGCGCGCGTATTCGTCCGCGAGACGTTGGCGTTCGCAATGGGCGCGATGCATCGCGAGCAAGTTTGCGCGTTCCATGCGAGGGGCGCGGATGGCAATGCGAAGGCGGTACGCAGATTCACGTAAGACACGGACTATCCAGTGCAGGGGCGCCGGATAGTAGACTCCGACCCGGCGCTGGGGTTCGTACCACGCCATGCGCCACCCGGGTGGAACCGCGATTCCGTGCCCTGCTTCCATCCGCAACTTCAGACGCAGACTCATTGAAATGCACCTCCTGATTCGTCGACCGCAACAGGTTCAGCCGCGCTGTCCAGTACCATGTAAGTACTATTTACTATTATTGTCGCTATAGTTATGTACCCGCGACTTCGCTTTCCCTCTCTCAGGGTTCAGCAAAACAACGGAGGCAGCCCATGCGCGACGGTCGTCGTGCGCTCGAATACCTCACAGGTTGTTCAGAGCCGAGTACGGAAGCGTTTCGAATTTCACATATGAACTACAGCGCAAGCCAGCGAAGGAAGATGTCCACAGTCGTCGATCATTGGGTCGAGGCGGAAGTTGGTGTTGGATTCTTCCGCTTGTCGGTTCAGTGTCGGCACCCAGAAGCCAAAATGTTCTAGTTGCCGCTGTTTTGCAGTTCTTCGCAGGATCAAGCGCGAAAAAGCATGGCGATCCTCGTTCGGTTCGAGTGTTACGTTGCAATACGACGAGATGATTTGAACTTCGTTTTTGCTGCAACCGAGGACACTGAAGTGTTCGGATCGCGCTACGACAACGAGATTGCGGGCGAAGATTCTTCGAGCACTGAGCAAGGCTGTGGTTGGGGGTGGGCGAACAATTGTGCGGCTCTACGGCGCGAAGGATATCGCGGCACCCGTCCAAAAGCAGGCCCGACTTTCGGAGCACAGGGTGTGCTCGTTCTATTAGGGTGGCACAAACGACGATTTCGATTGCCTGCATGTATCTCCACTTCGTTAGCAGCGAAGTGCCTGTCACACTCTCTGGTGCCAAATAAACTCCCCGCCCGTACTGAAAGGGGAACCGGTGCGCGGCTGCGTGACTGCGAAAAGCTCGTTGAGCCAATGACGCGTGCTGTCAAACTACGTTTCTGAATTCGTGTCAGCTTCCAGATTTCCCTCGAAGGACGTTTGGTCGGATGACGACGTACTCTCGACTCGCCCCAGAAGAGAGTCTGAGTGCCGTCTGCGCGCGTCGGCCACGCACCTTTGGCTTATCGATGTAGCTCCGTGAAACCGATTCGCCTATCGCGCAGGCGAGACAACATAGTTCTTTCACGCAATTCATGACTCGCCCCCCAAGTAGGACTCCTTGTGAAGCGGACTTCGAATAAGGAGTATTGAACGGCCAACCGAGGACAAGCTATTCATTAGAAGGGCGGTAGGACTAGCTGGAGCGGGTGCAGTGGCTTGGGACGGGGTGTGTGTGGCGGGGGCGGAGGCCGATAGCGAGGGGCCACGCGAGGATGCAGCGGGGCGGCGTTGGCGCGCCGCGTTTCACGGAACGAGTCGCGCGCCGGAAGTTTTTTGTGTGAGCGAGTTCGAGTGGCGAGAACGGAATGCGGAACTTCGGCTTGGCGGGTTAGCTGGGCTTGGGGGCGGCGACGCCGCGGGGGGGCCACGGTTCTAGGAGTTGTTCTTTGCGGTAGATCAAGGCGTTGATGTCGTAGGGGGCGAGTTCGATGCTGTGGCCGTGGGTGATCGCGTCAGTGGGACAAGCCTCGACGCAATATCCGCAGAAGATGCAGCGCGAGTAATCGATGTTGTAGGCTTTCGCGTAGCGCTCGCCCGCGGAGATGCGCTGCGATTCGGTATTCTCCGCGGCCTCAATGTAGATGCAATTCGCGGGGCAAGCAGCAGCGCACAGGAAGCAGCCTACGCACTTTTCCAAGCCGTTTTCGTCGCGCTGCAGGACGTGGATGCCGCGATAGCGGGGCTGGACGGTCGGCGCGGTCTGAGGAAAGTTCTCCGTCGTAGTTTTGCTGAACATCGCGCGCAAAGTTACGCTGAAGCCCTTTACGAGGGTCACGAACGTTTCGGCGACTTCTCCTACGATCGATGGCATCGGCTGTCGACCCTTACTTTAACAAATTTTGCGGCGCTTTTGTTTTCAATTTCCGGAGCGCCAGTTGCTGGGCCTGTACCACTCCATGCCGCCGGTGAGGCTGCGCAGCGGAGCGGGCACCGCCTGGTCATTCAATGTCGGACCTGAAGGTCCGACCCCCTAAGGCCCAAAGCCCGCGGCTGAAGCCGAAGCTTCGGGTCGCTTTTCCGTGAGGCTCCTTCGACTTCCTTCAGCACAGGAAAGCTTCACACTTCCATCCGAGAACCGTCGTCCTTCGCGCATCCGCTAAGAGCCTGCGCCCGACCACAGATCTTCGACGGCGGCGACGATGATTCATTCGCCGGGGGGCGCGACGGGGGCCGCCTCGGTAATGCGTCCTTTGCCGGCCATGGCGGCGACGATCTGGCGGCCGTGAAAGCGGCCATTTTCGATGAAGATGTCGCCGGTTTGCAGGCCGCCGACAACGACGCCCGCGACATAGATGCCGGGCACGTTGGTTTCCAAGGTCTCGGGGTCGCACTGCGGGCGACGCGTCTGCCGGTCGAGCTTGATTCCCTGCCGCTCGAGGAACTCAAAATCCGGGTGATAGCCCGTCATCGCGAAAACCTGGACGGCCGGAATCGCTTTCTCTTGGCTCGAGGAATTCTTCACCCAGACTTGCGTCGGCTCGATCCGTGTGATGTGCGTCTTGAAGATCGCCTGGATCTCGCCGGCGCGAATGCGATTCTCGATGTCGGGCTTCACCCAGAATTTGAGGTTCTTGCCGAGCTCGGCGTCGCGGTGAATCAGCGTGACGCGGGCGCCCGCACGAAAAAGATCGAGCGCGGCCTCAGCCGCAGAGTTCTTGCCGCCGACCACAACGACGTCCTGGTTCCAATACGGATGCGCGTCCGTGTAGTAGTGCGAGACGCTCGGTAGTTCCTCGCCGGGAACGCCCAGAAAGTTCGGCAAATCGTAGTAGCCGGTGGCGATTACGATCTTGCCCGCGCGGTACGTGTGCTTTGCACCGTCGCGCGCGGATCGGGTGTGCACAACGAACCTGCCTTCTTCGCCGTCGATCTGTCCTACCGTTTCGTAAAGCCGCGTGTCGACTCCGTAGTGTTCGACGGCGCGTCGGTAGTATTTGAGGGCTTCTGCGCGGGTGGGCTTGCCGCCGGCAGTAGTCATCGGGAGGTCGCCGATTTCCATGCGCTCGGGCGTGGTGAAGAAGAGCATGTTCGTCGGATAGTGCTCGAGGGAATTGCAGAGGCAGCCCTTGTCGATGACGAGCGCGGTCATGCCCGCGCGCTTGGCCTCGATCGCGCAGGCGAGGCCGGTCGGGCCGGCGCCGATGCAGAGGACGTCGTAGGGCCGCGATTCGGCGGCTTGCGATTCGTGGCTTGCGGCACGTGACTCGTGACCTGCCGCGCGCGACTCGTGATTCGTGATTCGTGACTCCTGATTCGTCTTCAATTCCGTCCTCGCCAAGGTCTCGTCGGTGTGTCGATTAGACGGCGCGCCTTTCCTTTTGTTTCAGCGATTTGCGGCCAATTCTAATCGACGCAGTGTCGATTAGAAATCGGCGGTTCGCGGCGGATTCCCAGGCCTCGGCGAGGCCCATGCGCCGGATCGTCACACCCGGCACGGCCGCAAATCGTTTGATGCTGGCCGGCCGTCGCGGATGCTTCGTGCATTGGTCGCTGGCCGCGGCCACATCGCCGGCGTCCCGTACGGGTTAGCGTTCGCGACCAGCACGACAATCCCCCACATTTACGCTGCCATATCCAGCGGTGCGTCGCAAGGGCGTACTTTGCGGAGGGCCGGACAGAGCTCGCATCCGCGCGAGGCGTACGCTCGGCCTAACGCGCGAGGCGAGCATATTGTAGGAGAACATCATGGCTGCAATGGCGATCCATCCAGTAGAGCATCTGGCGGAGGAACTCGATGTGCTCGATATGAGTGCGTCCGAACTCGCTCGAAAAATCGGCGTCCCTACCAATCCCGTCACACAGATTTTGAACAGCACTCGCGCTGTCACTGGCGACACAGCGCTACGCCTCGGCCATTTCCTCGGGACGAGCCCCCAGTTCTGGCTCAACCTCCAGAGCCTTTACGAACTGCGGCTCGCGCAGCAAAAAGCCGGGAAATCGATTGAAGCGCTGCCCCGTCTCAAACGCCGAGAGCCAGTCCACGCCTGACAGAGGTTGCTCGGTCTGCGGGGTGGGGGGTTGGCGGAAGCGTGTGGGAGTCGAACCCACCATTCTGGCCGCGAAGGACAGAATCAATGGCTTTGAAGGCCACGAGGGTCACCGGACCCCTTTCGCCTCCGATGCGATCCGAAGCGGGATGCCAGACTGAAAGCCGCGGCGCTACATTCGGATCTTAATTCCGACGGCGGGAGATTATACCGAAGCGCGGGTCTGGGGGCGCAGCGCGAATTTCACATTTCCCGATTTCACAATCCAACTTCCAATTTCAGAAGCGCGATGCCGGGCTGAAAGCCGCGGCGCTACATTCGGATCACGAATTTCGAGTTTCGAATGCGGAAGTTCGCGCTTCAGGGTTTCGCCGGTGGGGCGCCGCCGCGCTTGCGGGCGAGCTCGAGGAGCTTGGCGTCGGTGCAGACTTCGTAGTAGGGGCGGGCGCCCTGCGCTCCGATTTTGGCGCCGGGCAATAGCTGGCGGACGTAGCCCTTGCGAATGACGATGGGCTCGAGCGATTCGCCGAGCGGGACTTCGCCGAAGAAGAGCTGGACGCGTTCCTTGCCCCAGGGCATCGGGAAATTGCCGGCCATGGGAGCGAGCGAGATTTCCGCGCTGAGCTTCTGGAAGCCTTCGTCGTTGAGCTCGATGCCATTGAGGTTGTAACGCACGAGCAGCTCTTCGCCTTCGTCCGCGACGGAATCTTCCATCAGCGTTTGCAGCAGGTAGACGTTGAACGGCGCGGGATTGGCCTGAAACAGGCGCTTGGCCATTTTCGAGCAGCTCGAGAGGCGGTCGGAAAGATTGAGAGCGCGCGAGATCATGATCTTCGAGTCGGCGTCCATCCAGAGCGAGGGCGCTGAATCCTGGAACGCCACGCCGACGCCCAATTCGAGCGGCGGCAGATTGCCGCTCTTGGCGCGTGCGTTGTAGGCCTGCGTCACCGCGAGAATTTCGCGCGAGAGGACGCAGGCACGGGCCACGGCGCGGCGGCTGGCGCGGGTCGCTTCCGTCTCGTAAATCGCGAGGATGATGGCGTCGCCTTCGATGAAGACCTTCGCTGCGCCGTAATGCTCGAGCATGCGCTTCACGGGTTCGTGCAGCGCCATGCTGAAATGCGAGGCGGGGTTCATGCCGCGCGCGAGCAGGTCCTTGGTGATGCCGGTCGAACCGCGGACGTCGGCCTTGATCACCACGTGACTGACGATGGGATCGTCGGCGGGCTGGCCCTCATCGGGATGCAGGAATTCGTAGAGGCTTTTGTTGGCGCGCGAAAGCTCGCGCGATTTTTCGGAGCGGACGAGGTTGATCTGCTCCATGCACGCGGCCACCTGCTGGTAATTGCGGCGGTCGCGGCGGAGGCGCATCAGGTCCTCGGCAAACTGCAGGCCGACGGCGAGCGTCTCGTCGTGGCTGCGGCGGCGAATGGCGCGCGAGGATTCGTCGAGGCGCTTCATGGAGATTTTGCGCGCGGGAAATTGCTCGAGGATCGTTTCGACGCGCTTGGCCTCGTCGCGATTGACGAGCGCCTTCTTCATCTGCTGCAAGTGGATCGGCGGCGAGTATTCGGTGGCGATTTTGCGAAGCTCGTAGCCCGCGAGGACATGAACGAGCAAGTCGCGTTCCTCGAGGCGATGGATCCATTCTTCGAGCATGCGAGCGCAGGCCTCGGCCGCGGCTTCGCCGCCGGAACTGGACTGCGCGAATTGGGCGTCGAAAAGGCGCCGCGAGTTGGCGGGCTCGTTCAAATAGTCGCCCAGGCGGCTCTGGAGCTCGCCGGCGAGGAAGTCCAGGCGTTGCTTGGCGGCTTCGATCTGGGGAGCGACGTCGGCGAGATTTTTTTCGAGGGACGCGGACTTGCGGCGAATGTCGTCGAGCTCGGCGCGAGCCTCGGTGCCGCCGGTTTGCTTGCGCTTGAAGAGGCGCGGAAAAGTTTCTTCGCCCTGGCCGGCGCGCGAGGCGACTTCCTCCTGCTCTTGCTCCAAGCGCGCGAGCTCGGAGCGCAGCTGCCGGGCCTGTTCGAGAAGGCGCTCGTGGGCCTTGCGGGCCTTGGCGAGTTCTTCGGAATTGTCGCCCGAGAGGACGTACTCGCGGACGAAATCGAGGAGCAGTGCGTCGAAGATGTCGAAGCGGTCCGGGTCGTTGATGAAATTGCCGAGCAGGACGTAGTGCTCGAGAAACAGGCGATCGTCGTTGCCACCTTCGGCGAAGAGGAGGCGATTCTGGAGGAGCTCGTAGGTTGCGCCGAAGTCCTCGCCGAAAAGGGCGCGGCGGGTCTTGGCGATCGTGTTCTCCTCGACTTCGCGCCAGATGCGGCACAGGGTGCTGCCGACCTCGCGAATCACGTTCTTACGGTCGGTCTGGAGCTCGGAGATTTTGGCGCGCAGGACGTGCGCCTGCTCGCTATGCTCGAAGACTTCGCCGCGGCCGCGAATGTAATCCTTGCACTCGACGAGAATGCTGGAGAACTGGTTGCCGATCTCCTGACCGATGAATTTCAGCAAGGCGAGCCGGTGGAGGATGTCGGTCTCGATCGACTGCTGGAATTTGGCGCGGGTCACCGATTGCTGGAGGACTTCGGTGAGGATTTTGCGGAAAGCGGCATGCTCGGGCTGCCCGGCGCGGTGCTTGCGCTCGCGCTCCCAGTCCTGGCGATAGAGCATGCTGATGTTGACGGTCTGGCGGATCAGGTCGAGCAGGTATTTGCGCGTAAGCTCGACGAACTTGGGGCTCAAGAAGACGTCATAGTGGATGTTGTCGAGGCCGACGGCCAGCTTGGTGAGGCGGATTTCGGCGGAGTACGGCTCCAGCCGGATCGGCGCCGGACCGGCAGTTGGCGAGGATGTGACGATGCGAGTGTCTGTCATCCGAAGCCCGCTGGGCAGATGAACTTTCAATCTAGCCGAGGGAAAAAGCGGGAGCAATGGCGAGGTATAAAGCGAGACGTAACGGTTAACGCCAAGTACCGAGGGGACTACTCCCAAGCGAGGCCCGATGGGCTCCCGGGCGCGGGGTTGGGGCCGAAGATATGCACGCGGGGCTCGGTTTGCGGGTAAAATGTCGGGCCATGCCTAAACTACTGGAAGGTAAGACAGCGATCGTACTGGGGGTCTGGAATAAGTGGAGCATCGCCTACGCCATCGCCCACGCCTTTGTGCGCGACGGGGCGAAGCTGCTTCTGACGTATCAGAACGAGCGGGCGAAGGTGACGGTCGAAGAGCTGGGCAAGGAACTGGGAGCTACGGGCTTTTTTGCGTGCGAGGTGCAGCAGCAGTCGGACATCGACCGGATGGCGGAGTCGCTGAAAGCGGAAGGGCACAAGCTGGACGTGGTGGTGCACAGCCTGGCCGCCGCGAAGCATGAGGATCTAAACCGGCCGTTCGTCGATACCTCGCGCGAGGGATTTCAGCTGGCGCTCGACGTGAGCGCGTACTCGCTGGTCGCCATTTCCAAGGCGCTCTCGCCGCTGATGACCGACGGCGGCGCGATCATGACGCTGACGTATCTGGGTTCGACGCGCGTGGTGACGAACTACAACATGATGGGCGTGGCGAAGGCGGCGCTCGAAGCGGAGGTGCGTTACCTGGCGAGCGAGTTGGGCGCGAACAAGATTCGCGTGAACGCGATTTCTGCCGGGCCGATCAAGACGATTTCGGCACGCGGGATTAAGGATTTTTCGAAGGTGCTCGATGTGGTGGCGCAGCACGCGCCGCTGCGTCGGAATACGGACATCGCGGAAGTGGCGGATACGGCGGTGTTCCTGGGGAGCGATCTGGGGCGCGGCGTGACGGGGAACGTGATTTACGTCGACGCCGGATTCCACATTATGGGGCTGTAGTTAGCGAGCGGTGAGTTGCGGGAGCAGGATTCCCGCGGGATCGTCGATCGAGATGCGGCGCTGGTCTTCGGCGACGTGTTCTAGGTGAATGCGCACGGCCGGCCAATCGGTGCGCAGCGTGAGGCGGTCGGGCCATTCGACAATCACGATGGCGCGCTCGGTGAAGACGTCCTCGAGGCCGAGCGTTTCGAGGTCGTGGAAATCGCCGATGCGATAGAGATCGACGTGGTAGACGCGAACGCCGCGATCGTATTTGTGGACCAGCGTGAACGTGGGGCTGGTGACTTCGTCCTCGTCGGCGGCGCCTAAGCCGCCGGCGATGCCCTTCGTCAGAGTGGTCTTCCCCGCCCCGAGATCGCCCGAGAGAAGAATTAGAGCCGGCGGTTTCAGTGCAGCCGCCAATTCGCGGCCGCGCGCGATGGTTTCCTCGGCGGAGTGGGTCACGATTTCGCGCTTAGACACGGGCGGACTCGGCGTAGAACTGCGCGTAGGCGCGAGGAACTGCGCGGATGAGGTCGCTGGCCATCAGCGGCGCGCTGTTGTGGTCGGCGTAGGCAATGTCGCCGGCGAGCCCGTGGAGGTAGACGCCGAACGCCAGCAGGCGCGCGAAGGCGTCTGCATCTGCGTTCCCGCCGTGCGCGTACTGCGCGATCAGGCCCGCGAGCATGCCGGTGAGGACGTCTCCCGTACCGCCCGTGCCCATGCCTGGATTCCCCGTGGAGTTGATGTGGGCCGAGCCATCCGGGGCGGCGACCACGGTGTGATGTCCTTTGAGGACGACGACGGCGTTCCAGGCGGCCGCGGATTTCAGCGCGATTTCGATTCGATTGGACTGAATCTCGGCGGTGGTGCGCCCCGTGAGGCGGGCCATTTCACCGGGGTGCGGCGTGACGACGAGGAAGCCGTTGCGGTTTTTCAGCTCGGCGGCGCGGCCGGCGAAGGCGTTGAGGCCGTCGGCGTCGAGGACGATCGGGATCTCGGATTGGGCTTTCAAGACGGCGCGGACGAAGGATTGCGTTTCCTGCTGGGTCGTGAGGCCGGGGCCGATGGCGAGCGCGCGCTTGCCCTTGAGCAGCGTGGCGAAGAAATCACCTTCCAGGGAGTGTTCGGAGATGGTGCCGGCGCGTGTGGCGGCGAGCGGCTCGGTCATCACCTCGGGCGTGTGCGCGGCGACAGTGGGTAGCGCCGGCTCGGGCGTGGCCACGGTGACGAGGCCCGCGCCCGCGCGTAAAGCTGCCCAGGACGCGAGCACGGCCGCACCCGTTTTGCCGACCGATCCGGCGACGATGAGGGCGTGGCCGTAATCGCCCTTGTGGCCCTCAGGTTTGCGCGGATTCGCGAAGCGGGCGAATTCGGCAGGCTCGCTCCAGCGCAGATTTCCTTTCCCTATTTCGTCGATCAAATCGTACGGCGAGCCGATATGGCGAACGAGAAGCTCGCCCACGTGCCCAGGGCCGGCGCCGAGCAGGAGGCCGGGCTTCGGCGCGGTGAACGTGACCGTGTAATCGGCGACGACGACCGGGCCCGGAGCGTCACCAGTATCCGCGTCCAATCCCGATGGAATGTCGATCGCGACGACGTTGCAGCCGGGATGGTGGCGATTCGCTGCTGCAATCTCTTCGGCGAGACGGCCTTGGACTGCGCCGCGGATGCCGGTGCCGAGCAGCGCGTCGACGATGATCGCATCGGGCGGAAATTCAGCGGGAACGGCAGGCTTCCCGGGGCGATCGACGAAAAGCTTGCCTTGCGCTTTTTTCCAGCGGTTCAGATTCGTCGCGGCGTCACCCTTTACTTCGCGCGGATCGCCCACGAGATACGCCCGGACGTTCGCGCCCATTTTCAGCAGGTGGCGCGCGGCGACAAAACCATCACCGCCGTTATTTCCTTTGCCGCAAAGAACTACAATCGGGCGCCGCTTGAAATCCGGGAATCGCGCTGCGATGAAATCCGCAACGCTCTTCCCCGCGTTTTCCATGAGGGTGAGGCTTGGAACACCGTGTTGTTTCGTGGTGAGGCGGTCGACTTCCCTCATTTCGGCGGCTGTGAGAATTTTCATGGCTGATGTTCACATCGCACGGGAAGGTGCATGGAACCGGTGCGAGACTTCAGTATAAACAAATGGCCGCAACCAGCGCCTAATTCATCCGCGCGACAACGACGGTCATATCGTCGGCCTGCTCGGGCGAACCGGCCCACTGTTCGGCAGCCGAGACCAGGTCGTCGGCGAGGCGGTTTACCGGCGCGTCTTTGTGGCGCAGGACCTCGGCTTTGAGACGCTGCATTCCGAATTCCTCGCCGTAGACATTTTCCGGCTCCGTGATGCCATCGCTGAAAACGATCAGCAGGCTGCCGGGCGCGACTTGCACGGTCCTTTCCGTGTAGCCGGGGTTTTCAAAAAGACCCACGACCGTGCCGCCCTGCTCGAGCTGCTGCACCTGATCGCCGGCGCCGGGGCAGACGAGCAGCGGCGCGAGATGGCCGGCATTGGTGTAGGTGAGCGTTCTCGCCCCGGCGTCGTAGATGGCGTAAAACAGCGTGGCGTAGCGATCGTCGGACGTATTGACGAAGAGATGGGTGTTCACCCGCGAGATCACCTCGGCGGTGCAGCCGCTGCCGTCGGAAGTCGCGATGCTGCGCAACGCCGCCTGGAGGCTGGCCATGAGAAGCGCGGCATAGATTCCCTTGCCGCTGATGTCGGCTACGGCGATTCCGACGCGGTTAGGCCCAAGCTGGATGAAGTCGTAGTAGTCGCCGCTGACAACGCGGGCCGGACGGCAAATGGCGGCGAGTTCGAGCCCTGGCGCCGTGGGGAAAACTCTGGGAAAGAGCTGCTGCTGGACCTCGTGCGCGATGGTCACTTCGTGCTCGAGGCGCTGTTTCTGGCGCTGCTCCTCGATCAGCTCGGAGATCGAGCTGGTCATCTCGTTGAACGAGTCGCCGAGCGCGCCGAGCTGGTCTTTCTGGCGAATCTGGATGCGATGGCTGAAGTCGCCGCGGCGGACATGGAGCGTGGCTTCGTAGAGCCCGGCGACCGAACCGGTTATGGTGCGCGTCAGCATGATGCCCACGGCCAGAGCGGCAATCTCGAGCAGAAGGAAGACGGCGGCCACAATTTCGAGCACCGAAACGAGAAACGACCCGAGTGCGCCAACGGAAGTGAGAAGGTCGCGATTCACCTCCGAGAGACGGAGGGAGAAGTGGGCGAAGACGGGCAGGTCTTCCACGTTGTCGGGGCCTAAATCGGCGCGCACCGCTTCGAGCGTGGCGTAGCCATCGATGTGAAGGTCGAAGGGATGGCTCGCGGGGGCCAGCACGCGCTTGTCGCTGGCAATCTGTTCGCCGAAATCGTAGTGCGTGCCGTCGAGAGTGATGCCGCCCGTCGACGAAGCGGGCGCAGCCTCGAGCAGCGTGAGGCCGATCGGGCCGAGTTTCGACGGGAGGCTATCCAAGACGCTTGGGGTGATCGGAGCCACCGAGAGCAGGGTTGCGTGACCGCCGGGCACCGGAATGCTTTCGGCGGAAGCAAACCAGAGCTGATTGCGGAATTCCGCGAGGCCGGAAAACTGCTTGCCGTGTGTTTCGCGCACGACCTGCTGGCCGTGGTTCAGGACGACGCGGAGACCAGGAGTTTCCGCCTGAGCAGCCGCGATGATTTTGGCGATTTCGGGACGCAACAGGATCGGATCCACAATCGCTGCCGAATTCGGAGCGACCGGCTGGTCGGGCTTCAAACCGGGTTCGCGGGTGAGGGCCGCGGCGATGGTGTCCGTGTCGGCGGCAATGACGGCGCTTCGGCTTTCGAGATCGTCGCGAAGGAGATGCGCGCCGATCTGAAGCTCGAGGAGATAGGCCGCAACGACCACCATCGCGAAAAGAAGGACGACCGGCGCCACGGCCATGAAGAAATAGGCGACGATCAAGCGATTGCGCAGCGCCCACATCCCGCGAGCGCGGATGAAGAGAATCAGCCGAACGAGCAGATACGCGGCGGCGGCCACGCCGAAAAAACCGAGGAGCGAAGAGAGAGGGAGCGTGCGTCCCGACGAGCGGTTCACGCTATAGACGAGCCCGTAGAGAAGGAGGATCGCCGCCGAGACACGATCGAGCAGCGTCATGTGGCGGAACAAGACTGCGAATCGGCGGATGGAGATTGGGGTCACCTAGGAGTAGCCCCCATGGCGGTAGACGAGAGGCCAGAGATTCGCGTGTGAGGGCGCTTTGCTCGGGTCACACGATTTTCCGTTCCCCCCTCTGGACTCGACTATGATGGCGGCTGTAGCTGAAATAAACAACCAGTCCGATGATCAACCAGCCGAATAAACGCACCCAGTTCCAGATGCCCAGCTTGTAGACCATATACCCGTTCACGATGATTCCGAGGATCGGCACAACAGGCACCCAGGGTGTTCGAAAAGGCCGAGGCTGATCGGGGTTCGTGCGCCGGAGCACCATGACCGAGACGCAGACAATAATGAATGCAAATAGCGTCCCGATGTTCACCATGTCGCCGATAATTTCAATCGGAGTGACACTCCCGACGACCGCCGCAAGGAGCCCGACAAGGATCGTATTCTTGTAAGGGGTGCGAAAGCGAGGGTGGACGGCCGCAAAGAATTTCCTCGGCAAAAGCCCATCGTTCGCCATCGAGTAGAGAACTCGCGTCTGCCCCAGCAGCATCACGAGCATCACGCTCGTCAGGCCGGCGAGCGCGCCGAGAGTAATCACGTCCGAGGCTTTCACCAAGCCACGATCGAGAAAAGCCACGGCGAGAGGCGCCTCGATGTTCACGGCCTTCCATGGCACCATTCCCGTCAGCACGGCTGCGACCAGAATGTAGAGGACGGTACAAGCGATCAGTGAAGCGATAATGCCGATGGGTAAATCCCGCTGTGGATTCTTGGATTCCTGGGCCGTCGTCGAGACGGCGTCGAAGCCGATATAGGCGAAAAAGATGTACGCGGCTCCCGCCCCGATTCCCGAAAACCCTTTCGGCGCGAATGTCGCCCAATCGTGTCCCCAGTTCGCCCGGTCTACGTAATGCATACCGAGGGCAATCACAAACAGGACAACCGCCACTTTTACGATGACGATCAAAGAGTTGAACGTGGCGCTCTCGCGAATCCCGATTACCAGAATGACAGTTATCAGCACGGCGATCAGAAACGCGGGCAGGTTGAAACCGATCTCAAACCCGAAAAGGTGAGGCGCGGCAACAAGGTCGTGGGCGCGCTGGATCAGCTCTGGGGACTGCTGGCCCATAATTTCAGTCGCCTTCGTGATGAAGGCCTGGCTGCTTTCGACGAGGCTAGGGAATGCAGCGTGGGTCATTTGACGCGAGACGATTTCCTCGGCTTTTGACAAGGCGGTCCAGTGATCGTACGCGAGCCACAAAGGCATCCGGAGTCCGAAGATATTCAGGAACTCGATGAAGTGGTTGGACCAACCCGAAGACACGGTGCTCGCGCCCATCGCGTATTCGAGCGTTAGATCCCATCCGATGATCCAGGCGAAGATTTCGCCGAGCGCCGCATACGCATATGTATATGCCGAACCGGCAAGCGGGATCAGCGCAGCGAACTCGGCATAGCAAAGTCCCGCAAAGGCGCAGCCGAGTCCCGAAATAACGAAGGAAAGCATCAAGCCGGGGCCGGCGTAATGGGCCCCAAGGCCGGAAAGGACGAATATGCCGGCGCCGATGATCGCCCCCACTCCCAGAGCGGTGAGGGACACGGGGCCGAGCGTTCTTTTTAGTGTGTGCTCTCCGGCTTCGTCCGCCTCGTTCAGGAGCCAATCCATCGGCTTCTTTGCCAGCAGTCGACTACCCATTCGAGGTTTTCCTCCCAAGAGTCGGACGCGGACGCGCGAAGGGTCCGCGCGTTGTGACGCCAGATTGTTCCTTGCTCTTCAGGCTTGCGCTACGACGACTTGACGGGCCGCCTGCCCAGCCGAGCCCACAGGGCGTACACGGGCAGCCCCAGCAGAACGATAATCAGCCCCGGCCAAGTGTACTGTGGTTTATAGCGCAAGAGTTGGATTTCTAGGAATATTGCCATCACGAAATAGAGGGCCGGCAGGACGGGATAGCCCAGGGCGCGGTAAGGACGCGGCAGGTCGGGGCGCTTGGCGCGCAGGACGTACAAGCCGAGCAGCGTAAGGATATAGAAAATCAGTTCGGCGAAGATCAGGAAGTCGAGCAACTGCCCGTAAGTCCCCGAGAGGCACAGAATCGAAGCCCAAACGCACTGCACGACAAGGGCAACCGCCGGCACATGATGGCGATTCACGGTGCCGACCGACCGGAAAAACAGGCCGTCCTTGGACATCGCATAGTAAATGCGAGCGCCGGAGAGGATCAGGCCGTTGTTGCAGCCGAAGGTCGAGATGAGGATGGCGAGGGCCATCAGGATCGCGCCGGCCGGGCCGAAAATCACCTGGGTGACCGCCGTGGCGACGCGCCCATCGGCGGCAAACTCGATGCCGCGGGCGAGCGGCGTCGCGCCGTGGGGGTCGCCGGTGATCGGCAGGACGCGCAGGTAAGCCAGGTTCGCGAGCGTGTAGAGCAACACCACGAAGCCGGTCCCGAGCGCCAAAGAAAGCGGGAGATTGCGTCCGGGATTCTTCACTTCCGCGGCGGTGAAGGTGACGTTGTTCCAGGCGTCCATCGAGAAGAGCGATCCGACCATGGCGACGCCCATGAGCGTGACGGTGGTGACCATCCACGTGGGATTATCCGGCGGATACGAGTGCAGCGTGTGCCAACCGGCGTTGCGCCAGAAATTCGTGAAATTCGCCGCGCGGGCGACGACGGTCGTGAACCAAAAACCGAGGATTACCAGCACGGCTAGCGCGCCGGTTTTGGTCACCGTGAAAATGTTCTGCACGATCTTGCCGAGCCGCAGGCCGCGCGTGTTGATCCAGGTGAGCAAGACGATCGAGAGAATCGCGAGGAAATTCTGCCTGTTGAGGCCGACGTTGTACGGGCCAAGCTCTCCGAACCACAGGCGCCAAGGTCCGAAGGTGCCGATCTTCCAGAGCCATCGCTCGGGAGAAAACCACGGGGCGAGCACGCCGGTGAATTTCGCGAAGGCAATCGCGACGGCGGCGATCGTGGCGGTCTGGATCACGAGCAGCATCGTCCAGCCATAGAGGAAGCCCCAGATTTCGCCGAGCGATTCGCGCAGGTAGACGTATTGGCCGCCCGCGTGAGGCATCGCGCCGGCCAGCTCGCCGTAGCTGAGGGCGGCGATGAGCGTCATGACGCCCGACGCCAGCCAGACGGCAAGCAGCAGGCCGGGGCTCTGTACCTGGTGAGCGATGTCCGCGGAGACGATGAAAACGCCCGAGCCGATCATCGACCCCATGACGATCATGGTCGAGTCGAAAAGGCCGAGGCCTTTGACGAGCTCGGCGGAAGGCCGAGCGTTTGCCGTATCAGGTGTGTGCGGCTGAGTCGCCATTACACTTGGGTATTCGCGCCCCGAGCGGCCTTCCCTTCCCTCTGCGTCACGAGCCTTGCCGACGGATGCGCCGCGCGATTTCGAGATACGCGCTAGCGCGGGCTGCGGGATCGTGAGCCGACAGCAGATCTCGGATCACGGCAACCGAGTCGGCGCCCGCGCGAAAAACATCCGCGGCGGACTCGACCGTGATGCCGCCGATTGCCACGATCGGCTTGGGCGTCAAACGGCGCACGGCACGCACGAAATCGATTCCTACGACGGGATCCGGATTCTCTTTTGCGGCCGTCGGGAAGATGGGCCCCACGGCAATATAATCCGCCGAAGTGGCTATGGCTTCGCGAAATTGATCGAGATTGTGTGTCGAAATCCCCACCCAGCGCGAGGGTCCACAGATGCGGCGAGCGTCTTCCACCGGCAAGTCTTCCTGGCCGACATGAACGCCACCCGCGCCGACCATCGCGGCGATGTCCGGGCGATCGTTGACGATCACGCGGATGCCTTTTGCGGAGAGTTGGCCGACGAGCTCAGTGGCCTCCGCGTGGATCTTTCGCGCTGTCCCACGCTTGTCGCGCAGTTGAATCAGCTCGACTCCGGCATCGGCGAGCTTGCCGGCGAATTCGACCGGCGGCATTGGCGTGAAAGAGGGATCGAGGATGGCGTAGAGCGGCGGGAACAATCGCTCACCCAAGTTACTTGCTCGCCGTGGCGGTCAGGCGGTCGAGAAAATGCGTGTCGAATTTCCCGGCGCCGAAATCGGGCTCGGCGAGAATGCGCTTGTGCAGCGGAATCGTGGTTTTGATTCCTTCGACAACGAAGCCGTCGAGCGCGCCTTCCATGCGGACGATCGCTTCGGCGCGATCGCGTCCATGCGTGACCAGCTTCGCGACGAGCGAGTCGTAGTAGGGCGGAATCACCGCGTCGGCGTAAGCGGCTGTGTCGACCCGAACGCCGGGCCCGCCGGGAACGCGAAAGGCGGTGATGCGGCCCGGCGAAGGGCGAAACGTTTCCGGGTCCTCGGCGTTGATGCGGCACTCGATGGCGTGGCCGCGAAAATCGAACGATCCGACGACGTCTTCGAGGCGCTCGCCGGCCGCGACGCGGATCTGCGATTTCACGAGGTCGACCTGCGTCACCATCTCGGTTACGGGATGCTCGACCTGAATACGCGCGTTCATCTCGATGAAATAGAGTTCGCCGGTGACGTCGCGCAGGAATTCCACGGTGCCCGCGCTCGAATAGCCGACTTTCTGCAAGGCTTCGATCACTTGCTTGCCGATGCGTTCGCGAGTGGCCGCGTCAAGCACCGTCGAAGGAGATTCCTCGAGGACTTTCTGATGGCGGCGCTGGAGCGTGCACTCGCGCTCGCCGAGATGAATCACGTTGCCGTGGCGATCTCCGAGCACTTGAAACTCGATGTGCCGGGGACGCTCGATCAGCTTCTCCATATAAACGTTGGGACTGCCGAAGGCCTGCTCCGCTTCGGCCCGGGCGGTCTGGAAAGCCGGAATGAGCTCTTTCTTGGTGCGCACGACGCGCATGCCGCGCCCGCCGCCGCCCTCGGCCGCTTTGATCATCAGCGGCAGGCCAACCTCAGCCGCCACTTCCTTTGCGGCGGCTTCATCGGGAACCACTCCGGCGCTGCCCGGAATCACGGGAAGCCCGGCGGCGGCCATTTCGGCGCGCGCGCGGTCCTTTTCGCCCATCATGCGGATCACGTCCGGCGACGGGCCAATGAAGGTGATGTGCGAGGCCTCGCACACTTCGGCGAAGTTAGCGTTTTCGGAAAGGAAACCGTAGCCGGGATGGATGGCGTCCACGTCGGTGATTTCAGCGGCGCTGATCACGTGCGGAATATTCAGGTAGCTGTCGCCGCTGCGCGGGGGGCCGATGCAGACCGCCTCATCGGCAAAGCGAACGTGCAGCGCATGGCGGTCGGCCTCCGAATAAACGGCCACGGTGCGCACGCCCAGTTCCTTGCAGGCGGAGAGAACCCGCAGCGCAATTTCGCCGCGATTGGCTATCAGGATTTTCTTGAACATGTGTCAGGTGCGGGAACTGACCGGCGGGCCGCCTTCAGCTCGCCGCGTTGAGCCGGCTATTTCTTGCCCTGCGTGCGAATGCCGAAGAGCGCCTCGCCGTATTCGACCGGGTGACCGTTTTCGACCAGAATCTGGACGACTTCGCCCGCGACGTCGGATTCGATCTCGTTCATGAGCTTCATAGCTTCGATGATGCAAAGCGTCTGGCCCGCTTCCACGCGCGTTCCCACCGAAACGAAAGCATCCGCCTCCGGGCTGGGCGCGGCGTAAAAGGTTCCCACGATCGGGGATTTCACCAGATGCACGTTCGCCGCGGCGGCAGCCGGCTTCGGCGCTTCGTGGGCGACCACGGGCGCAGGCGCGGGCGGCGGGGCGCTCGCAGCCGCTTCCAATGGCGCTGCAGCGGCAACCGGCGCGGCTGCAGGCCTCGCGGAGGCCTTCTTGAGGCGGATGTGCAGCCCCTCGCGCTCGTATTCAAACTCCTCGAGTCCGCTTTCTTCCATGAACGCGAGAAGCCGCTTGAGTTCGCTCAGGTCGACGCCCTCAGAGTGCGCACCCGAGCCGGGCTGAGATTTCGATTTTTTCGCCATTTAGAGTTCGAGGAAATCCCGCGGAGCCGTGGTCAGATCCACGGCGCCCTGGGCCGTGACGACCACGTCGTCTTCGATGCGGATACCGCCATTCCCTTCCAAATAAACGCCCGGCTCGACTGTCACAACCATTCCTTCCTGAAGCACCGTCTCTTCGCCCTTGCCGAGGCGAGGCATCTCGTGCACTTCGATGCCGAGTCCATGGCCTGTGCTGTGCGTGAAGTAGCGATCCAAGTCGAATTTCTTCAGGGTCTGGCGGGCCGCGCGATCCACGTCCCCTGCCTTGACACCCGGTCGAATCGCCTGCTTGGCCGCTTCCTGGGCTTGCAAGACCGCCTGATACATTCGCCTGACGCGACTGGACGCGCGCCCCACGAAGACGGTGCGCGTCATATCGCTGCAGTAATTTCGCAGTATAGCACCCTGGTCGAGGACGACCAATTCGCTTTTGCCAAGCAGCTTCGCGGTGGGCCGCGCATGGGCCCATGCCGAGCGCGGACCGGAGGCGACGATCGTCTCAAACGATGTGCCGGAGCCTCCCGCGCGCTTGATGCCGTATTCGATCTCGGCCGCGAGGTCGAGTTCGGACACGCCCGCGCGGATCTTGGGAAGCGCCTTGCAGAAGACGTCGCTGATGAGCTGCGCTGCGGAACGCATGCGCGCGAGTTCACCCTCATCCTTGATGGCGCGGAGTTTCTCTACAGCGCTTTCACCGTTGGCCCAACGCACCCTTCCGCGGACGATCGCGTCGATCGCCTGTTTCTGCGCGACGGTCATGTGGCCGGTCTCGTAGGCCACGGCGTGCCGCCGTCGCCCCGCCCTCAGTGCGTCGCCCAAGGCCCGCAGAAGGCCCTGCTTCGCGATGTAGACGCGCGCGCCGAACACTTCCTGCCGGGCCTGGAAGGTATAGCGGCTGTCGGTAAAGAGGGTCGCTTGCGAGTCGCCCACGAGGAGCAGCCCGGCGCTACCGGTGAACCCGCAGAGATACTGGATGTTGGGCAGGTGGGAGACGAGAAACGAGTCGACGCCGATTCCGGAAAAAGAAAGCCGGAGCCGGTTCATTCGTGCGTCGAACCCGCTCCGGCCGGAACTCTGCTTTGCCGATTTCGCGGCCACGTCAGGCAGCCGATCTCCTCTCGAATTTCCCGACCGAGCTTAGCTCGGGAGAATCCGAGGCGTCAGGAAGAACAGCAGCTCCGAAGACGTGGAGCTAACCGTCGTGTGCTTGAAGAGGTTTCCGAGGACCGGCACGCTCCCGAACAGCGGAACCTGCTGAATATCCGTCCTCTGAGTGGTGACGATGATGCCGCCGATCACGACCGTTGCGCCGTCGTTGACGGTCACCTTAGTCTCGGCCGACTGCGTATCGATAGCGGGAATGCCCTCAACACGCGGAATCGACTGGTCGATCTGGTCGTTCTCGACCGTCACATCCATGTAAACCGTGCCCTCAGACGTGATCTGAGGGGTGACGTCGAGTTCGAGCACGGCGTCCACGAATTGAACCGATACCGTGTTGTTGACGATCGTCTGAACGGGAATCTTGGTTCCCTGTTTCACGGTCGCCTTCTCGTTGTTCTGCGTGATGACTTTGGGCTTTGAGAGCAACTTGCCGACGCCCTTCTCTTCGGCGGCCGTGATGATCAAGTCGAGCGCGAAATTGTTCGTGCCGAAGGAGTACGAGAAGCCGCTGGTCGGCGTGGCCGCGGGCAAATTCGAGTTCAGAGGAATCGAACCCGAAGTCGGCGTTGTGGTCCCGGAACTTCCGGTGGACACAATCACCGGCGGAATCGGGGGGAAGTGGATGATCGGGCTGGTTCCCACCGAACTTGCGCCGCTCAAGAAGCTCACCGGATTGCCGCCGGCCGCGGAGATTCCGAACTGGCTGCCGATCTCGCGCGAGAAGGAACGGCTCGCTTCGACGACGCGGGCTTCGATCTCCACCTGCTGCGATTTGCGGTCGAGCTGGCGAATCAGGTTGTCGAGCACCGGAAGGGTGCTCGGAATATCGCGAATGATGAGCGTGTTGGAACGATCGTCGGCGATGATGTCGCCGCGCGACGAAAGGAACTTCTTGAGAGTGGTCGAAAGATCGGTCGCCTTGGCGTAGCTCAGCACGCGGGTCGTCGTCACCACGTCCGCGGCTTCGGCCTGGGCCTTAGCGAGATCGCGGCTTTCTTCCGCCTCTTTCTGCAAAGTCGCCTTTGTGGCGATGCGCAGCACATTGCCGTCGAGCTGCTTATCGAGGTCGTTGTTCTTGAGGACGATATCGAGCGCCTGATCCCATGGCACATCATCGAGCACGATCGTGAGAGTGCCCTTCACGTTGGGATCGAGGACTACGTTCAAGCCGCTGATCTCGTGGATCAGGCGGAAGAAATCGCGCAAGTCGACGTCCTTCAAGTTGACGGAAATGGGCTCACCCGAGAACTTGGCCGTCGCGGTGGGTCCCTGTGCGGCATCTGGAGCCGCCGGGCCGGCTGCCGGAGTGGTGGAAGCCGGACGGGCTGCCGGCGCTGGAAACGATTCGGTAGTCGGTGTGGCCAATGCAGCCGAAGGCGCTGTCAGGGAAACCGGCAAAGCGGTTGCGGGCGACGGAACGTCCGCAGGCTTTGCAGCCGAAACCTCTCGGGGCTCCGAAACAGGCACCGCTGGCGCTGCTTTCGTGGTGACGACGCCCGCGGGCTGTTCCGATGAGTTCGATCCCGGGTTAGAAGAAACATTCGCCGATGCAAAGGACACGCTTACGGTGTCGCCGTTGCGCGTGATTTCGTAGCCAACCGGTTGCCGAAGGTCGATCACAACGCGCGAAACCTCGGGCGTGAACTGCGCGAGACGAATCTCGCGAACCGGGTCCAGATTGCTCGCCAGGTGATTTTCGGAAGTCTTCAGACGCGCTCCGGCAAAATCCAGAACGAGCCTGTCGGGATTGTGCAGCCGCATCGCATGGTACGTGAGCGAGCCCGATCCGGAAATATTCACTTCGGTGCGGCCGGCATCCTGGGTCAGGTGAATCTGGCGAATCGAAGGAGACGCCTCAGGAGCAGGCGCGGGGCTAACGGCCCTGGCCGCGATGGGTGCGATCGTCGGCGCTGAAGCCGGAGCCGGGGCAGCCGCGGGGCGCGCGGCGCTGGGAGTGCCCGCCACGAGGAGCGTGAGATCCTGCGCATCTTTGCGCTCGATTTGCGGATCGAGTCCCTGCGCCATCAGAACTTCCACGCGGACGACCGGCTTCGTGCCCGCCGTATAGGTCGTCACGCGATAGCTCTTCACGAGATCGGAAGGCACGACGCGCGCGCCCGCCGAGTCTCCAGCGGACACACCGCTGAGGTCGAGCACATAGAGGCTCGCGCTCGGGCGATAGGTGGTGTACTCGAACGGCCCGTTGGCTTCGGCTTGCAAGCTCACGGCGCCGTCCTTCACCTCCGCCTTCACGTGGACCACCGGCGCGTCTGCTGCCACGGCCGGCATTCCATTCGAAAGAACTAGACCGGCCGCGATTAGCGCACCGAGCCCCCATCCCCGCCACATGATCCTCATTGCTGCTCTCCTGCACTCGCGAAGATTCGCTTCGTCACGATTCGTTCGACCGGCTTGCCGAATGCATCTTTGGAATTTTCCTTGAAGGTGACGCCGTCCAAACTGATCTTCTCCACATCGCCGTCGTACAGCTGATCCCCCTCGCGGATGAAATAAACGCGCTGGTCGGGGTTCGAAACCACTGCAATCATTCCGTTGCCGGACTTCACGGTTCCGTCGACTCGCACCGAGGCGATCACAATTCCAGCCTTGCCTGGCGGCAGGTGCTCCGCGCCCGTGTCCTTCTTATCCGTCACGAGCGGGACAAACGGGTCGCGCTTGCCGACAGCCGCAATCTTGTCCTTGTCACCATCCGGCGCCGAAGCGTCCGGAGCAGCGGGCGCAGGCGCTGCCGCTGGCGGAGGAGCCGCCGGCTTTGCAGCCGCCGCCCCGCCCCCCTTGTGGCCTGCCTTCGCTTTCTTTGCCGGCTTGCCTTGCGCCCATACGCCGGAGCCCAGGCACAAGGAAACTGCCAGCACTGCCATCAGGTTCGCGGTTGCCTTTGCAAGTCTCATCGTTCCCGCCCTATCGCCTTGCCGAAGTACTCTTCGCCGCCGGAGCCGCTTGAGCGGAGTTGGTGAAGAATGTCGTGATCGTGAACGACCCCGATACCGACGTGCCGGGCACAACACGGAACCTGGTGTTCCCGCTGTTGTTCTCTCCGATCGCCGTGAGTTTCAGGTCGCCCACGTTGATGATTCGCGAGAGGCGCCCCAGCTTGGAGAAGAAATCGAGCACCGAGTAGTAGGGGCCGTCCGCTTCGACTACGAACGGCATCTCGAAGTAGTACGGCTTCTGCGCCACCGGCTGCGCCGTCAGCGCCCGAATCGAAACGCCCGAACTCAAAGCCGCGCGCTGCACCATCAGGATGAACTCGTCCGTCTGCTTGTCTTCGGGGACGATCGTCTGCAGCGTTGCAAGCTGCTTCTGAAGCGCGTCCATCTCGGTTTGCAGTTCGGCCCTGCGCTGCTTGTAAACGCGAAGGCTCTCGACTTCGCTTTCAAGAGGCTTGAGCTTGGCCTGAGCCGCCTCGAGCTGATCGCGAACATTCGCGAGCGGCAGACCGGGAATATAAAGTCCCGCCAGGATCAACACGACTGCGAGCGCCACGGACGCAAGGGCTTGCAGAGGCCAGGGCCAGTCTCGGAAACTCGTTGCCATGGACTAGCTCCTTCCCTTGGGCGCGGGCGGGGGCGGCGGCTGCGTAGCTCCCGTTGCTTGAGTTGTGGGCGTGGTGCTTTGCGGCGCGATCGAGACGGACATCGAAAACTGGTATGTTTCGACCGCCGGACGAATGTCGTTTTCCTTCGCGTTCTTGATCTCGACGTTGGTGAAGTAGCCGCTTCGCTTCAGCTCGGTAATGAAGTTCGCCACGGCGTTGATCGATCCGGCCTCACCCTCGATGTCGAGCGAATCGCCCGTCCGGTTGATCGAGGTCAGCCAGAGCGCATCCACGCGGACCACGGTATTCGCAACCATCTGAAGCAAATCCTGAGCGCCGCTGCGATTCTTCTGCAGCGTTTCGATCACGTCGATGCGCTGCTGCAGAATGGCCTTCTGGCTCTCGAAGGCGTCGACCTGCGCCTTGATCTGCTGCAAGCTGGCCTTCTCGGATTCCAGGTCGCGGATGCGGGCGTTGGTCTGTTCGAGCTGCTTGTTCTGCGACATGTAAACGATGAAAAGCACAATCGCCGCCACAGCGACGGCCGCGCCGAAAAGGATGATCTGTACGGTCGCCTCGAGCGGAACCGTCTGCTTGGCGGCCTTGGGACGAACCTGACCTAGTAAGTTGATCCGGATCATGGCGTGTCAAAACTCCTCAGCGCCAAACCCATCGCGATGGCCAGGCGCGGGGCCAACTCGCGAAGCTGGTTCTCATCGTGACGCGCGGGATTGATGCTGACTTTTCGGAAGGGATACAGTTCCTCGACCGGCATCGCGAACTCTTCCTTCAGCAGGTCGAGCAGGCCGGGCACTCGCGCCGTTCCTCCGGCGACTACGATGCGGCGGATATTCTCGCCGCTGGCCGTCGCGCGGAAGAAGTCGAACGTCTTCTGAATTTCGAGAATCAAGATGTCGGAGACGGAGCGCAGAATCGAGGTCCGCTGATCCTCGCTCACACCCGCGTGCGTGCCGCCCATCTTGAGCTTCTCGGCGTCCTCGAAGCTGAGGTCCAGCTCTTTCTGCAGGGCGTCGGTGTACTGATTGCCGCCCACCGATACGTCGCGCGTGAAGAGGGGCGTCCAGCCGCGGATGATATTGATGTTCATCACGCTCGCGCCCACGTTCAGAAGCGCCACCACCTGCGAGGGATCGGGCTCGTAGTTCACCTCGAAGGCGTTTTGAAGGGCGAAGGCGTCGATGTCGACCACGACCGGCGTCTTCCCAGCCTGAGCCAGGACGTTCGTGTGATTCAGAATCTTGTCTTTCTTCACGGCGACCAGCAGGACATCCATCTGGTTCTCGGTCGCCTCGAGAAGCTGATAGCTCAGGTTGACGTCGGCGATGTCGAAGGGAATGTGCTGGCTCGCTTCCGCTTGGATCCGGTCGTAGAGCTCTTCCTCGGTCATCAGCGGCATGCTGACCCGCTTGACGATCACCGAGTGCCCCGAAACGGAAGTGGCTACGTCCTTGGTCTTGATCTTCTGCGTGTCGAAGATGGAGATGATCTTCTCGGCGACCGACGGGGCGTCCATGATGGCGCCGTCCACGACCGTGTCTTGTGCCAAGGGTTCAAGACCGAAACTGACCAGCTCGTAACCGTCTTTCGCTTTTTTCAGCTCGACGGCCTTTACGGAACTCGATCCGATATCCAGGCCGATTAGCGACTTCGTTTTCCCCAGATTGAACATCGTGCGGCCCCTCACTCCTCAGTTCGTCCCAACTCGCAGGACGAATCCGCATCACCTTTGCTACGCGTTCGTCTGAACCTTTGTTTGTCTTTCGCCCCGGCCTCGCGGCCTTGCCACACCCCGGAATGAGCCTCAGTACTAATAGAACCGGTACGCTCCCCGTGGACCGTTTATCACATCCCGCGACACAGACTGTCAATCAACATGTTTCGAGTTTGTGCTTCTGGTAAAACCCCGCCCAAAGTACAGGTAGGGACCCGGTTACGTCCGGAAGGGGTTCGCCTGAGGTTTACTGTTGCCGCACCGGAACGGGCGTTCCGGGGGCGGATTCGCCTTTGCCTTTTGTTCTGGTGGGGCGGTTCTTGCGCAGGAAGGAAGCGAAAACTAGCGATCGAGCTTCAACTTCTCCCACAGATCGTCGATGCGTTTCTTCGTCGCAGAATCCATTTTGATTTCGTCGGGCCAGCGCCCCGTGTAGCCTTCCTCGGGCCACTTGCGCGTGGCGTCGATTCCCATTTTCGAGCCGTAGTCCTGACGGCGAGCCGCATGATCGAGCGTGTCGACAGGTCCGATCACGAATTGGATGTCGCGCTCCGGGTCAATCGCACAGAGCGCTTTCCATACGACTTCGCCGGGGTCCTGCACATTCACGTCGTGGTCGACAATCACGACGACTTTCGTGAACATTGCCTGGCCGAGAGACCAAATCGCGTTCATCGTTTTGCGGGCGTGGCCTGGATAGCTCTTGCGGATGGAAACGATCATCAGGTTCTGGAAGATTCCCTCGGCCGGCATGGCCACGTCGACGATCTCCGGGTGCTGCATCTTCATGACCGGCAGGAATACCCGCTCGATGGCGTGGCCGATGAAGTAGTCCTCCTGGGGAGGCGGGCCGACAATCGTGGTGAGGTAGAGAGGGTCCTTGCGGTGGGTAATGCACTGGATGTGGAAAACCGGATACTGCCCCTCCAGGGAATAAAAGCCGGTATGGTCACCGAAAGGGCCTTCCATGCGCGTTTCGCCCAGTTCGACGTAGCCTTCGAGAACGATCTCGGCATTGGCCGGAACCTCGAGATCGACCGTCTTGCAGGCCACCAGTTCGACCGGCTCGCGCCGCAAGAAGCCTGAAAACATGAACTCGTCCATATCGGGCGGGACAGGCAAGATGCCGCCCAGGCAGGTGGCCGGATCGGCGCCGATCGCCACGGCAACTTCCAGCTTGCCTCCCTTATTTTTCGCGAGCGCGCTGCGATAGTGCTCGGCGCCATGCTTCTGGGTCTGCCAGTGCATGCCGGTGGTCCGTGAATCGAAGACCTGCATCCGGTAGCAGCCTACGTTGCGCTTGCCCGTCTCGGGATTCTTGGTGATCACCATGGGCCAGGTGATGTAGCGGCCGCCGTCCTGGGGCCAGCACTGCAGAATGGGAAAATCGAGCAGGGAGAAGCCTTCCGTCCGAACGACTTCCTGGCATTCGCCGCTGCGCACTAATTTTGGGAAAACCGACCCGAGTTCGGCAAGCTTGGGCAGCATTTTCACTTTGTCGAGAATGCCCTGGGGTGATTGCATATCCAGGATTGACGAGATTCGCTCGGCGACCTCGTCTAAAGAATCGACCTCCAGCGCCATGTTCATGCGGCGCTCCGAACCGACTAAATTGGTGACCGCCGCAAACCGCGATCCCTTGGGGCGCTCGAACAACAAGGCAGGTCCGCCGCGCTTCACCGTACGGTCGGAAATCTCCGTGATTTCCAGCACGGGGTCCACTTCGGCCGAAACGCGCTTGAGTTCGCCCGCTTTTTCCAGCTTGCGCACAAAGTCCCGCAGATCGCGATACGCCACTTCCCCTCCTTGAGAGTCGAGCGCTCACTCTAACATGGCTTGGCTCCGGTCGCCGGTTCGGCGATCATGTCCAAGCCTAAGGCGAGAAACCAATTGGGCCGGCCATGCGTCTTTAACTGTGATGGTTCGCAAGGCGGGTCGAACAAGCTAGACAGGTTTCCGCTAGGTTGCAGCCGCCAACCCCGAAGGCAGAGGTTAATGTCGCTAAAAGAATCTTACCAACAGCACAAAAAGCTGTACCTGATCGGTGCGGCTGTTCTGGTTGTGGTGATCGCCGGCTGGGCGTACGTCAGGAGCCATTCGAACGATCCGAAGTTTACGACGTCCGAAGTCCGTATGGGCAATATCACCGCCAGCGTGCAGGCCACGGGGACGATCAACGCTCTCACCACCGTGCCGGTTGGCTCCTACGTATCCGGGACGGTCGAGTACATCTTCGCTGACTACAACACCCGGGTGCACAGCGGCCAGGTGCTGGCTCAGCTCGATCCGGCGATCTACGAAGCGCAGGTGACGCAAGCCCGGGGCAACCTGGAAAACGCCCAGGCAAATCTCGTCACCCTGGCCGCCAACGTCCAGGTGGACGAAGCCGCCCTGGAGAAGGTGCTGGCCAACGTCAAGTACGAACAGGCGACCGCAAAGCGTTCGCAGGACCTCTATACCTCTGGCATCGTCTCCGCTGACTCGAATGAGCTGACGCAATCAACCCTCGGGCAGGCACAAGCGGATGTAGCCTCCGCACAGGCTGAGCTGGATCAAGCGAAGGCCACGCTCGCGCAGGCGAGGACGCAAGTCACCTCGATGGAAGGCGCACTGAAAGCTGCCGAGACAAGTCTGAAGTACACGACCATTATTTCCCCGATCGATGGCACCGTGGTCGCGCGCAACGTCGACGTCGGCCAATCCGTGGCCGCAACCCTGCAGGCGCCGCAGGTTTTCACCGTTGCGCAGGACCTCACTCGGATGCAGGTCTACGCGGCAACCGACGAATCGGACACGGGCAACATTAAAGTCGGCGCTCCCGTAACCTTTCAGGTGGACGCTTTTCCGACCGATCTTTTCCACGGCCGCGTGAGCACCGTACGCCTGAATCCGACAACCGTACAGAACGTGGTCACCTACAACACGATCATCGACTTCAGCAACCCGGACGAAAAGCTGCTGCCCGGTGAAACCGCCTACGTCACGATTCCGACGGGGCATGCGCAGAACGCGCTCCTAATTCCGAATCCGGCTCTCACGTTCAAGCCGGCGCTGCCCTCAAAAGAAATTCAGGCTCTCTACAAGCAATACAACATCTCGCGCGAGGCCTCTTCGACCCACCTTGGCGGATGGCAGGTGGTGTGGAAACTTGGGCCCGACAAGAAGCAGTTGATCCCGGTTCCCATCCAGGTCGGCATCACCGATTACAACAATACGCAGCTCGTCCAAGGAGATCTTCACGAGGGTGATGCTCTCGTGATCGCCGAGCAGGCGAAGGGCACGGCGAACGGCAACGTCCGGCCGCCCGGCTTCGGCGGAGGCGGCGGGCCGCCGCGGTAAGCCCGGCGAGTAGGCTCTTAGCACGGACGTGCGAATGCGTTACGAGGTGCGGACATGAACCCGAGAGAAGTCATTCGTGTGGCGCTCCGGGCGCTCGCGCGAAACAAGCTGCGAACGATCCTGACGATGCTCGGCATCATCATCGGCGTCGGCGCCGTGATTTGCACCGTGGCGATCGGCCAGGGCGCGACCGCTCAGGTGCAGCAGCAGATTCAGTCTCTGGGCGACAACATCATCATGGTCTTCGCCGGCAGCGTGAATACCGGCGGGGTGCGCATGGGCAACGGCGCGACGAAGACGCTGGTGAATGACGACGCCGACGCGATCCTCCAGCACGTGCCGAACGTCACCATGATTTCTCCCATCGTCGGCGCCTCCGTGCAGGTCGTGAACGGCAACCAGAACTGGCTCACGCGAGCCAACGGAACTTCCGCGGACATCACGCAGATTCGCAACTGGCCCGTCGCGCAAGGGAGCATGTTCGCCGAGCGGGACGTCGACATGGCCGCCAACGTCTGCGTGCTCGGCAGTACCGTCGCGCAGCAACTCTTCGGCGACCAGGATCCCGTGGGCCAGATGATCCGCGTGCAGAATCTGCCTTTCCGCGTTCTCGGAGTGCTGATCTCGAAAGGGCAAAACTCCAACGGGCAGGATCAGGACGACATGATGATCATGCCCTACACCACCGTGCAGAAGAAGATTTCAGGAATCAGCTGGCTGCAGATGATCATGGTCGGAATCACGTCGCAGCAAGCGATGGGGCAGGTCCAGACCAGCATCTCTTCCCTTCTCCGCCAACGGCACCATCTGCGCCCGACCGAGGACGACGACTTCATCATCCGCAGCCCGAACGAAATGGCGCAAGCCGCCGAAGCTACTTCTCTGGTGATGACGCTGCTCCTCGGCAGCATCGCGTCGATTTCGCTCCTGGTGGGCGGAATCGGCATCATGAATATCATGCTCGTCTCCGTCACCGAGCGGACCCGCGAGATCGGCGTCCGCATGGCCGTCGGCGCGACTGAAGAAGACGTGCAGGCGCAGTTTCTGAGCGAGGCGCTGGTGTTGAGCTCGCTTGGCGGGATCGCGGGCATCGTGCTGGGAATGGTCGCCTCGGCGATCATCTCAAACGTGTTGCACTGGACCACTGTTGTTTCCCTGCTGTCCGTCGTCGTCGCCGTCGTGTTCTCCGCCGGCGTTGGCATTGTGTTCGGCTATTATCCGGCGCGCCGGGCTGCCCGGCTCGACCCCATCGAGGCTCTTCGATATGAATAGCATCCACAAAATCTCCGCGTGCGCATCGTGGCTGGCAGCTTCGGCTTTCGCTTTGCTGCTCGGCGCGTCCTGCCCGATCATTGCGCGCGCTCAGGCCCAGACGCCCCCGCCAGGCGCCCCCGGGGCGATGCGCCCACACGGCCAGATGGGCATGCACCCGCAGGCTGCGCCGCAGGTCCCGGCAAGCACGAAAGTGGAAACCGCCAAGACCACCGAAAAGGGCGAGCAGTTCTTCATCATTGCGTCGCTCGATCAACAGAAGGCCGAGATCCTGCTGAAGCGGCCGGACGAAGTCACCGAGTTGCTGAACACCACACCGAAGACTCAGTACCTCGACGAGAACGGCAAACCGCTCAAGCTCTCTGATCTGCGCGCCGGCGACACGGTTTGGGTTACCTTATCCGGAGGCGCGAATCCCACTGCGATCCGAGTCCGCAAGGGCCAAATGACGGTGGCCGACCTGCATCGCTATTTTCTCGACTATCCCGAAATAAAGTAGCCGAGGGCACATTCGAGGCACGGCCTGAAAAAACGCTGGCCGCGCGGCGCTCCGAATCGTGCGCCGCGTGGCCGGTGCCTCTTTCTTCGCTAGTTTCTTAGCGTCTACGGCTCCCGCTATGCCCGCCAAGCGACGAACCTGCAGCATCCAGTCCTCCGCCGAGAGAGCCACTGGCCCCAGTTCCGCCGGCGCCGCCGGAAAAGCCGGAACCAAACTGGTCGCCGGAACTGAACCCACCCAGACCACCACGCGTCGAACCAACTCCGTGCGTGACCGCCGATTGCCCGCTCGTCATGCCTTCGGCCCCGAGGTTTGCGGCCTTGCTCGTTGATGTAGCGAACGCCGAACCTGCTGCGCCGGCGGTGCTGTGTGCCGCCGACTGCGCCTTCTGCTTCGTGGCCGAGACTGCTTGCGTGGCGGGCTGAATATTCGGCTTGCTCACCGCAGCGTTGGCGGAAACAGAGCCCTGCGCCGCCGTCGCTGAAGAAGCGGACGCGCCGTTCCTGCCGGCCCCCGCCTGTAATTGACTTTGCTGCGAAACGTTCGCCGAGGCGTTTGCCGGCGAATTCGCCTGCACCTGCGTGGATGTTCCCGCCTGGGCGCTCGTGGATGTTTGCGCCGTCGCAGTGAAGCCCAGCGCGAATACCGCCATCGTGATGATTCCGAAGCGTGTCATGTGAACCCTCCTCACTCAAAATAGGCCCGTCAAACATCCGGGCCCTTGCTTGAGATGGGCTCGACGAATTGCAGCCGATTGTCAGGAAGTGTAAAGGCGCGCAAGAACCTGAAGCTGCCGCGCTGTATGGACGTCGCAATCGAGGCGGAGAACGCGTGCGGGGGACGAAAGGCTCCATTCGCTGGGGCGAAGGGGCACGAGGCCGCGTTTTCAGGAGGGAACGCGGCCTCGCCTGAGTCTTGGCCTTTCTCTTGCTGCATATGGGAATCGCAGATGCGAAAAAATATAGGGCGCTTCTGATTTTTGCGAGCGCCGCAGCAGGACCGGCGAGCTTCACGCCGGCCGCGCCGTAGTGTATATTCAGGATGCTGCAACCGTGAGCGGGCGTAGTTCAATGGCAGAATAGAAGCTTCCCAAGCTTCGGACGTGGGTTCGATTCCCATCGCCCGCTCCATAACTTCCTCCGCAGAAACTCCATTCAACATGCTGCCCGACAAGCAGCTGCATTTGTGTCCCTCAGAAGAGAGCGTTGTACGACTTGCCTCGCGCGCTCGCATTCTGCTAAACACCTAACCCACGCAAAGGAGAACGCGGATGCCTGCAACCCAAGCTGTTCCGGCGAGCGAAACGGATCTTCGCAATCGCGCGGCTGCTATCAGAGCGGATGTGTTGAACGCGCATGCGGCCGACGTGGATGCCAACGCGCGGTTTCCGAAGGAAAGCATGGCCGCGCTCGCCGAGGCAGGTTTCCTCGGCCTGTGCGTTGCGAAGGAATTCGGCGGGGCGGGCCAGGGGCCGCGCCAATTCGCCGCAGTGGTCGAAGAGATCGCGCAAGGCTGCAGCTCGGCCGCCATGGTCTTCGTGATGCACGTTGCGGCCGCGCAGGCGATCGCGGCCTCGAGCACGTTCAAGCGAAAAGACGACGTGCTGCGGCAAATCGCCGCGGGCAAGCACCTGACGACGCTTGCATTTTCCGAGCGTGGCTCGCGTTCGCAATTCTGGGCGCCGGTCTCGACGCTGACGCAAAACTCCGGAGGCTTCGCGGCATCCGCGCAGAAGTCCTGGGTCACTTCCGCGCGCCACGCGGATTCCTACGTCGCCAGCTCGCAAAAGCCAGGGGCCGCTTCTCCGCTGGAGTCGGCGCTCTACTTGATCGACTGCACGAATCCGGGCGTGCGGGTCGAGGGCAACTTCGACGGCCTCGGCCTGCGAGGAAACGACTCCGCAGCCGTAATATTCGAGCAAGCTCATGTTGCCGAGGGCGACCTGCTTACGCCGCTCGGCGAGGGCGCGACCGCCATGCACTTCGTGGTGCTGCCGTGGTTCGCCATCGGCACGGCCGCGATGGCCAATGGACTATGCCGCGCCGCGACATCGGCAACCGCCGAACATTTTCGCCGAACGAGTTTTGCGCACACCAGCAGTGGACTTCGCGACCTGCCGACGCTGCGCGCGCGCTTGGCCGAAATGAGTCTCCGGACCGAGCAGGCGCGTGCTTTGCTGCAGAGCGCGCTCGGCCAAATCGAAAGCCCGTCCGACGCGACGGAGCTTTTCGTGCTGCAGACGCGGCTCGCGTCGATCGAAGCCGCGATCGACGTTACGGATCTTGCGATGAAGGCTTGCGGCGGGGCGGCCTTTTCGCGCCAATTCCCGATCGAACGCCTGTTCCGCGATGCGAGAGCCGGCTTCGTGATGGCGCCCACCGCCGATCACCTTCGCGATTTCGTCGGGAGAATCCTCACTGGCCTTCCGCTCTTCTAGGCGGCGGGCGGAAGACGATCGATTCGAAAATGAGCCGGCGAACTTGACAAAAACTCGTGCTGCACTTAGTCTGGCGCCCTTATGAGACTTGGGGCTCGGGACTCGCAGCGTTTTGCTTTTGCCGCCGACGCACTCCGAGTCAGCTTCTCGTCTTGCCAGCCGGAAATCCCACAGCACCATTTCGAGGCGCGCGCGCCAGTGCGAAGGACGTGCCGAATGCACTGGTGAACGCCCGACTCCTCGGACCGCGTCGCGGTCCCGGCCTAACCGCCGCCCTCCCCTTCATTGTCTGCTGCGCGATTCTTTTCGCGCCGGCGTCGTCGCGCGCTCAAACGAATGCCCAAAAGCCGCCCGCAGCTCACGCCCACGCAGCGCGCAAGGCGTGGACGCAGCCGCGCACCAAGTGGGGCGACCCCGATATCGAGGGCGTCTGGCAGGGCTTCGAGACGGTGCCGCTCGAGCGTCCCCTCGGCGTGAATAAAAAGTTCTACACCGATGCCGAGATCGCGGACAGAGTCGCCAAGGCCGAAGCCAAAGGCAAGGAAAAACGCGCCCTCGTCGCCGCCGGCAAAGTAGAGCACGAGGGTTTCCGCGCCGTGCCGAATTACAACGCGATCTTCGAATATTCCGATACCGAAGCGACGCCGCACATCTCGAAGTACACCTCCGCCATCATCGATCCGGACAACGGCCGCCTGCCCGCATGGACGACGCAACAAATCCAGTATTGGGAAGCGCGAGAAGCGGCCACGAAAGGCCACGGCGAGACCGACACTCCCGACGACATGAATCTCAACACCCGCTGCATCGCTCCAGTCACCGAGGCCGAGGTGACGAACTGGGGCATGGGATTCGGCGGCGCGAGCGCTACGTCACCCGGAAGGCCCGATCCAGGCTTCGGAGAGGACGTGGAACTCGGCGACGGCTACGGCACGAACGCCTCTTCCGGTCCGGTGAGGGAAATCATTCAGTCGCCCGGCTACGTGGCGTTCGTTCTGGGAGAAAAGCCCGAATACCGCATCGTTCCGTTGGATGGCAAGCCGCATCTCGGCTCCGAGATTCGCGAGTGGTTGGGCGACGCGCGCGGCCATTGGGAAGGCAATACGCTGGTCGTCGACATCCGGAACATCACCTTCGGCTCGCCCGTAATACCAAATTACGGCGGCGCGATGTACCCGGGGTCCGGCGAGACCCTCGACGTAACCGAGCGATTCACGCGGATCGACGCCGACACGCTCGAATACGAATACACGATCGACGATCCGGCGGTTTACGTTGAGCCTTACACGGTGCGGCACGTCCTGCGCAAAAGCGATTCCTACGCCGGCGTCACCACGATCTGCCAGGAGGACCCGAAGGATTTAGCGAATTCGCTGGCAAACGCGCGCGCGGACGAGGAGAACTCGCTGCAGAACGGAGAAGATTCCGTGGACGAGCGCAAGCCGCGGTTCGAGCAACTGAAAAAACAGGCAATGGCCGCGGCAAAGCAAGATGCCGCGAAAAATAGCTCGGGCTCCGCAAAATGACGCGAGCCTCGAGCGATGCGAAATCACGAAAGGGCCCTTTTATGAGAACAAGTCGAGCGCTCCTCACATGGATTGCATTCGCGGCTGCGACGTTAGTGAGCAGTATGCCGGCGCGAGCCCATCACGCTTTTGCCGCGGAGTTCGACGCAACCAAGCCGGTCAAGGTCCAGGGAGTGATCGTTCGCCTGGAATGGACGAACCCGCATTCCTGGATTTTCGTCGACGCCAAGGGCCCTGACGGGCAAGTCCAGCACTGGGCGTTTGAAGGAGGAGGCCCGGGTGCCTTGATTCGTCGCGGATTTACGAAGGATTACCTGAAGCCCGGCACGGCCGTTGTCGTCGAAGGCTTCCTCGCCAAGGGCGTCGCATATCGGGCGAACGCGCGCTCGATCACCTATCCCGATGGACGAACGCTCTTCGTCGGTTCCTCCGGCACGGGAGCTCCGAAGGATGGCAAGGATCCGTCTGAGAAATGATAATCCCGGACCGACCCTAAGAATGGCGTCCATGAAACGAACCGGTCTTGCAAAGTCGCTTGGAATTGTCTCGCTGGCTGCTGTCCTCTTCGGCGGGGCGGCGGGCGTTCAATCCGCCGTCGCCTATCGAGCCAAGCCGAATACATACGGCCAGCCAGACTTGAGCGGCATCTGGCAGACGATGAACACCGCGAATTGGGACATCGAGGAACACGGAGCGCAGCCGGCTCCCTACCCCAAGCTCGTCGGGGTCTACCTGGCCGAGCCTGCGGGAGTAGGCGTCGTCGAAGGAGGCGCGATTCCGTACAAGCCGGAGGCACTCGCGAAAAGGGACAAGTACCGCGCGGAGCGGCTTCATTCGGATCCGCTGTTGGTCGACAACGGCGTCGAAGATCTCGCGGACCCTGAGGCCAAGTGCTTTCAAGGTGGAGTGCCGCGCGCCACGTACATGTCGTACCCGCTGCAGATTCTCCAGAACAAGGACGCTGTGCTGATCGCGTACGAATATGCCGGGACCGCGCGCGTGATTCACCTGGGCGCCGATCTCGCGAAGACGCGCGCCAAGCTCGTCGATACGGACAGCTGGATGGGCCAATCCGTTGGGAAATTCGAAGGCGATACGCTCGTCGTCGACGATCAGTGGTTCAACCAGGACGTCTGGCTCGATCGGTCGGGCAATTTCTACGGTCCCAATGCGCGCCTCACGGAGCGCTACACGCCGATGTCGCCGTTCCACATGCGATACGAAGTGACGATCGACGATCCGGACAATTTCACTCGCCCGTGGAAGCTCAGCATGATCCTGTACAAGCATATGGAGCCGAATGCGCAGCTGCTCGAATTTCAGTGCATCCCATTCGCGGACGAATTTCGATATGGAAGCCTTTACAAGAAAAAGCCGGCGCAATAGCGCGGGAGGTCTCTCTTGAGAATTCGAGAATCGCTCCCGATGGCGCTAGTGTTCGTCTGCTTTGTCGGTGCAATGTGCGCGCCGAGACTCGCCGGCGTCTCAGCGCAGCAGGAAACGGCCGCCGGCAACGTCCTCCTGAATCCGACGACGCTCAACGAGAAGGCTCCCGACACTTTTCGGGCAAGTTTCGATACAACCGCCGGGACGTTTGTCGTCGAGGTCCATCGCGCCTGGGCGCCGCACGGCGCCGACCGTTTCTACAATCTGGTGAAGTCCGGCTTCTACGACGGCAACCGCTTCTACCGCGTGACCCCGCTCATGGCCGTCTGGGGGATCAATGGCGATCCGGAGGTCGCGAAGGCGTGGATCGGCGCGCGCATTCCGGACGACCCGACGCACGTGCGTAGCAATACAAAGGGCACGGTCGCGTTCTTTCAGGCCAATAAGCGCACCACGCAGACATTCGTAAATCTCGCGGACAATTCGGGCGTCCTCGACATTCAAATCGTCCCTTTCGGTGAAATCGTCACGGGAATGGACGTGGCCGAGAAACTCTACGCCGGTTACGGCGAGGAGCCGCCGAACGGCAACGGCCCCGATCTGAATCGCTTCCACGAAGAAGGCAACGCCTACCTGGCGCGCGAATTTCCGAAGCTCGACTACATCAAGCGGGCCTCAATTGTGTCGCCGTGATGCTTCCCTTCCCGACTCCCGCGCCTCGCCATGACGGATTTCGGTCGCCGGGTGAAACCGTTCCCTGCCATCACTCGTCTATCGGGAAGCCATTCGTTAGAAACGGCTTGACTCTTGTAATCACGAAAGAAAGAATACGCGCTCCTGAAATGAAACCTCTCGCCGCATATCTCCTCGTCCCGGGCTTCACTTGAGCCTCCGCTCTTAAACGTCGGTTCGCCGTTTAGCCAAAAAGAAAACGAAAACTTTTCGCAACGATGCGCGGCGCGTTTTTGACCGTCGCGTCCCGACCGGGTCAGGCAGGCGCCTGCTCCGTCCGCCAATCGTGCAATTCCCAGGAGAGCGAGATGACGCGCATGAGGGGTTTCTTCGCATTGTTCATTTTGGTGTTGATTGGCACGTGCTCGTGCAGTCCGGCTCTCTGGGCACAATCGGGAGGCACCGGCGCGCTCACCGTCACGGTGAGCGACCCCAGCGGCGGCGTGATCGTCGGAGCGAAAGTGACGATCGGCAACGGCGCGGCCGTTTCCCGCACGCAAACGACCGGCGACAACGGCAGCTATACGTTCACGCTCCTCACGCCCGGCGTCTATCAGGTGAGCGTTTCGGCGAACGGCTTTCAGGCCTCGACCGTGCCAGGCGTCGTCGTGGATGTGACGGAAACCAAAGTCTTCAACCAGACGCTTCAGCTGGTCTCCCAGAGCCAGCAGGTGGCGGTGACGGGTACCACGGAAAATGTTCAGACCGAGACCTCGGCCATGGGCGGAGTGGTTGACCGCACGTCGATCGTTTCGATTCCGCTTGCCACGCGCAACTACACGCAGATTGAAAATCTCTCGCCGGGCGTCGTGACGGGCGTGACGGACGCATCGGCATTCGGCCGCGGGTCGCAGGCCATTTACGTCAACGGGCACGACGACGCGAGCAACAGCTATCTCATGGACGGCGTGCAGGTGAGCAGCTATTCGGGCAGCACCACCGAGGATACGGCCGGCTCGTTCTACGGATCGATTCCGATCCCCAGCCCGGATTCCCTGCAGGAGTTTAACGTTGTCACGTCGATGTACGACGCCAGCATCGGTCGCAACCCCGGCGCATCCGTGAATCTGGTGTCGAAGGTCGGCACGAACAGCTGGCACGGAGACATCTTCGAGTTTTTCCGGAACGACGTCCTCGACGCCAACACATTCTTCGCAAACCTCGCCGGCCACCCTCGCGGAGAGCTCAAGCAGAATCAATACGGCGGCACGCTGGGTGGCCCGATTCGGAAGGACAAGCTGTTCTTCTTCTTTTCCTATCAAGGCACACGGCAGGTGAACGGAGTCGCTTCCCAGGGAACATCCTCGGTTACTCTTCCTGCTCAGCTTACGAACGACAGAAGCGCCGCAACGCTTGGCGCGCAGTTTTGCCACTCGCCTACCTTCCCGGCGAAAACCGGCGTCGCGAACCCGGCGAGCGATCAGGTGGCGTGCGACGGGTCGAACATCAATCCGATCTCGCTGGCGCTGCTGAACGCGAAGCTGCCGAACGGCACCTACGTGATCCCGTCGCCGCAAGTGACGCTCGCCAACGGATCCGGATTTGCCTACTACAGCATCGGCGCGCCGTTCCACGAGGAGCAGGTCTCGTTTAACTTGGATTACGTTCTCTCGCCTAAGAACACTTTCTCCGGCAGATACTTCTTCGCCTACGCGCCCAACGTGAACGAGTTCACGAGCTCCACACAGCCCCCTGGCGCGGCCCGCAAGGACATCAACGGTAATGAGCTCTTTTCCGGCAAGCTCACGACGCTCCTTTCCAGCAATCTCGTGAACGAAGCGCGATTCTCGAGCTACTACATTCGATCGACGCGCTACAGCTTGTTTCCGGTGACGTCGACAGACTTCGACGTCACTCCCGCCAGCGCGACATTCCCGATCTTGCCGGTGATTTCGATTACCAGCGCAGGGTTCGCTTTCGGCGGGGGCACCACGGACAACGAATATACGCCCGTGCAATCCTACGAGTGGTCCGACCAGCTCTCGTGGACCCACGGCAAACACACATTCCGCTTCGGCTACGACGAACAGTTTAACGAGATGGAGGTCTGCTCCTGCGGCAAGACCCGCGGCCAACTCACCTTCCAGACATTCTCCGACTTTCTTCTGGGAATGAGCGGGGCCGAAAACGGCACCACGCTGAGCAATATCTTCACCAGCAACGCCAACGTGCAGCTCTTCTCGAATCCCAACCTCGGTCGCGAGAACAACCTCAACCTTTTCGCGCAAGACGACTACAAAGTGACGTCGCGCCTCACCCTGAATCTCGGCCTGCGCTGGGAATACGACGGAACGGGCTACGACGACGCAATCGACGGCGGCACCAACGCGATCTGGTCGCTGCTCGAAACGGTGCCGATTCCTCCGGCCTCCGGCACGTACGTGGGCTTTACCGTGAAGAACGGCTTCCAGGGTTCGCTTCCGCCCGGAGTGGTTCGCCGCAAAACGAACTTGCTTACGTATGGCCACGCTCCGCTCGATGATTTCGCCCCGCGCTTCGGCTTTGCGTGGCAGCCTTTCAGCAGCAACGGCAAGTTCGTCGTGCGCGGCGGTGCCGGCATTTACTACAAACTGATCGACGGCCAGCATTTCCTCGACACGTGGGACGGCGAACCTCCCATCGCGGCTCCGTTCACCCACACCGGAGCAAGCAATTCGGCGGCGACTTTTGCTGTTCCCTTTACGCCGGCGATCACGCTGGGCACGTTCAATTATTTCCTGCGCACGCCGACGTCGGCGCTGTCGCTGGTCGGCGTCGATCCGAATCTCTCCACTCCGATCACCTTTAACTGGAGCCTCGACACGCAATATGCGATCACTCCGAGCCTCATGTTCGATCTCGGCTACGTCGGCCAGCGCACCTACCACACGGAAGCCACGCTCACCCAGGATATTCCGACTCTCGCCACAGCCACGAACCCGGTGAATTGCGACGGCCCCTCCGGCTGCATCACGACAAACACCTCGGCCAACGCGCCGCAGCGAGTGCCCGTGCTCGGGTTCGGCGCCGGCGGCTTTATCGAGACCGCCAACGTCGGCTTTTCGACCTACAACGCCCTGCAGGCCACCCTGCGAAAGACGTTCTCTCGCGGCCTTCAATTCCAGGCTGCGTACACCTGGGGCAAATGCCTCAGCGACTACCTCGGCACTTCGACCGCCGCGAGCGGTGAAGGCGGATCGATTGCCTACGATCCGGCCTTGCAGGTCCAGGAAGGCAAGCGCTTCGTCGGCGAGTGCGGCTACGACCGTCCGCAGCGCCTCGTGATCAGCTACCTCTACACTTTCCCGAGGTTCGACGGCGGCCAGGGCTTCAGCGGCCATGCGCTTTCCGGGTGGTCGGTCGCCGGAATCACCACCGCCCAGAGCGGCAATCCGATCACTCTCACGGACACACGCGCCGGCCAGGTGTACGGCAGCGTCGGCACGGGCGGCGCCAACCTTTGCGCCGGAGAAACCATCGGGGACGTGTTCACGCGCGGATCGATCGCTTCGCGCATCACCGACTACTTCAATAACAGCGCGTTTTGCGCACCTCCTGTCGTCGGGCAAGTCAACGGAGCCGGTGGTGCGACGGGCTACGGCAACATCGGAATGAATCCGGTCCTCGGCCCAGGCCAATTCAACTGGGACATCTCAATTCAAAAACACACGGTGGTCGGCGGGCTGCGTGAAGACGCGGATCTGGAGTTCCGCACCGACTTCTTCAACGCTTTCAATCACCCGCAATTCAGCAACCCCGCGTCGAACGCCGGCAGCGCCTCGACGTTCGGCGTGATTACCACCACGTCCGTCGGACCGCGCATCATCCAGTTTGCGCTAAAGTATGTCTTCTGATTGGATAGGCGGCACGCGCTCTGGCGTGAAGGAAAGGAATCGTCAAATGCCAAGTTCCAGTCCTCTTGTCATGGGAGCCGTGGCGTACGATCCCAAGGTGGTGACGATCTGGGACGGTTTTCAGAAACACTTCGCGGCGCGTGATTTCGCTTTCGACTACGTGCTCTTCTCGAATTACGAGAAGCAGGTCGAGGCGCACGTCCTTGGCCAAGTTCACGTGGCGTGGAATTCGCCGCTCGCATGGCTCGAGACCGAGCGCGTAGCCAAGCGCCTCGGCCGCCGCGCCGAAGCGATCTGCATGCGCGACACGGACGTCGACCTGACTTCCGTCGTCGTCGTGCGCTCCGACGGCCCGATCCAAAATCTCGCCGACCTCAAAGGCAAGACCGTCGCTGTCGGCGCGAGTGATTCGCCGCAGGCGAAATTGATCCCTTTGAATTTCCTTGCCGTGCAGGGGCTCGCGGCCGACAAGGATTTCCGCGTGCTCGTCTTCGATAAGCTCGTCGGCAAGCACGGCGA
>DATJRU010000157.1:0-2314 GCA_035504455.1 Vulcanimicrobiaceae bacterium | reverse complement strand
GCTCGAGCCGCGCATTGTCGGGCAGCCGCTGCTGCGCGTGCGCCTGGCGAGCGTATTCCTGGTGCGAACCGCGGAACCGCCGATCGCCGCGGTCGAAGGCCGCATCGTGCGCGAATTGCGGAGAATCGGGAAGCGGATCGCGATTGGCGTCGAGGGCGACATCTGGCTCGTCCTGCACCTGATGATCGCGGGAAGGCTGCACTGGAAGCCCCCGGGAGCAAAGCTTTCGGGGCGGCAGAATCTTGCGGCGTTCGATTTTCCGAAGGGCTCGCTCGTGTTGACCGAAGCGGGCACGAAGCGGCGCGCGTCGTTGCACGTCGTGATGGGCGAAGATGCTTTGCGTGGCCTCGATCCCGGAGGCATCGAGCTGCTCGAAAGCACGCCAGCCGAATTCCGCGCCGCGATGACCGCCGAAAATCGCACCTTGAAGAGAGCCTTGACCGACCCGCGCGTGCTCAGCGGCATCGGCAATGCCTATTCCGACGAAATTCTGCACGCAGCGCGGCTATCGCCTGTGACGCTCACGCACAGGCTCAAAGACGACGAGTGGGAGCGGTTGCACGCGGCCACGCGCGATACGCTCCTGCTTTGGATCGAGCGCCTGAAGGCCGAGGCAGCCGAAGGATTCCCCGAAAAGGTGACGGCCTTCCGCAAGGACATGGCGGTCCACGGACGCTACGGAGAGCCTTGCCCGAGGTGCGGCGAAAAAATTCAGCGGGTTCGTTACGCGGACAACGAAACGAACTACTGCGCCAGGTGCCAAACCGGCGGGAAAGTCTTGGCGGATCGCGGCCTCTCGCGGCTCTTGGGCGCCGACTGGCCGCGAACGCTCGAGGAACTCGAGGCGCTGAAGAGGCGTTAGCCGCAGGCCCAGGTAGACCGTGCTATAAAACGGAATGGAAGCTGGAACGAAGGACAGGGACCAAAAGATGGCCGGGATTCAATCGCGCGGGCGCAGGACTTTATTTGCGAGAATCTGCGCGCTGCTCCTGGCTCTGCTCGTTTTCCTCGGCTGGCCCGGCCGCAGCGCCGCGTATGCCGTCCTCGCGCACGAAGCCATCATCGATAGCGCCTGGGACACCAATATCCGCCCGCTGCTGCTGAAGCGATTCCCTCAGGCGACTCCCGCGGAGCTGAAAGAAGCGCACGGCTATGCCTACGGCGGCGCGATCATTCAGGACATGGGCTACTACCCGCACGGCAACAAGCTTTTCAGCGACCTCACGCACTACGTGAGAAGCGGCGACTTTGTCCTGGCGCTGCTGCGCGACTCGAAGGATCTCGACGACTACGCCTTCGCCCTGGGCGCCCTTTCGCATTATGCGGCGGACAATCAGGGCCACCGCATCGGCGTGAACCGGTCCGTGCCGCTGCTGTATCCGAAGATGGACAAGAAATACGGGGACGTGGTGACCTACGAGGAGAATCCGCTCGACCACGTGAAGACGGAATTCGGATTCGACGTGATCGAAGTCGCGCAGGGACGCTACGCTTCGACCGCCTACCACGACTTCATCGGCTTTGGAGTCGCGGTTCCTTTGCTCGAGCAAGCGTTTCAGGAAACCTACGGATTGAGTCTCAAGAGCGTGCTGACCGACGAGAACAAGGTGCTCGGCTCGTATCGTTACGACGTGAGCCGGCTCCTGCCGAAAGCTACGCGCGTCGCTTGGAGCCTGAAGAAGGACGATATCGAGCGGGACCAGCCGGGAATCACAAAGAAGCAGTTTCTCTACAACATCAAGCGCTCCAGTTACCGCCGCTATTGGGGAAAAGACTATCAGCCGCCGACATTAGGGGAGAGATTCACCGCGTTCATCATCCGGATCGTCCCGAAGATCGGCCCGCTTGCGGTGTTGCAGTTGAAAACGCCGACGCCGCAGACCGAACAAATGTTCGAGGCGAGCTTCAACGCCGCGCTCGACCACTACCGAAAATTGCTGGACGCGATCGATGCCGGGCAGAAGCCCGAGGTGCCCAACGACAATTTCGACACCGGCGCCGTGACGGGGCCCGGCGAGTACCGGCTCAACGACGAGACGCAGGCCAAGCTGCTCGATGCGCTGGCGGGAAACAACTTCAGCGGAGCTTCCCCTGAGGTGCGGGCCGAGTTGTTGCAGTTTTTCGCCGATCCGAGCGCTCCATACGCGATCAAGCGAAAAAAGAAGGAATGGGAGCGCGTTCAGTCCGAGATCGCGCAGCTGCGGCGAGAGACGCCCTCTACCGTGGCAGCCGATGCGAGCCCCTCCAGTCCCTCCAGATAGCGCGGCGCCGGCGACGCCGCAAAAGGCCCGGACGACGCGTGTACCGCGCCGTT
>DATJRU010000156.1:0-12087 GCA_035504455.1 Vulcanimicrobiaceae bacterium | reverse complement strand
GATTTATTTTCCTCCAGGTACTGAGATGGTTCACTTCCCTGGGTTGGCTCGTACCCGCCTATGTATTCAGCGGGCCGTTATCTGGTTTTACCAGATAGGGTTTCCCCATTCGGACATCCCCGGATCAAGGCCTGTTTGCGGCTTCCCGAGGCTTATCGCAGCTTACCACGTCCTTCATCGCCTGTTGGCGCCAAGGCATCCACCGTACGCCCTTAGTAGCTTGACCATAAAACTTACCCAACACGCCTTAGAACAGCTAAGGCCCTGAAAATAAGGAACAAAGGGTCTTGCAAGCCCTCCATTCCTTGACTTTTAAGGGTGTTTAAGCGCGGATAAGAGGCCAGAATCGGCCAAAGATGCACGCTTAAGCGACGCGAAGAGGCAAGTTCGCCTTTCCACAAAACGCTACTCTCGAGCAAAAATTTGCGGTTTATTGCATCACGCGAACTTGAGATTCGCGTAACGCAAATGCCAGCTTCCTTCAGTTGTCAAAGATCAATCGTCCCGCTCAACAGTTTCCGATCGGAACGTCTCCGCGCCCGGCGGAGCGCTGAATCAGTTTGGAGCCGACTCAGCGAAACAAACTCGAACAATAAAAAACCCGGCAACGAGCGCCGGGCGATTCCGTCCATTCCGCAGGCCATTGTTTCCGGCCGTGGGACGGATTAGCTCGAAGCTCGATTTCGTTCTACCCGGTATTCGTAACCAACTTCACCTCTACGGTCAGTCGGCAAGCCCGGTCCGTCAGCAGACTCCCTTACGAATCAGGGCACCGCCAACATCAGGAGAGTATACCAATAATTTCGCATTCGTCAAGTCTATCTGAACAATTTGTTAAGGTGATCCATGTAGGGGGCCCTGTGAATTCCACATCAATCTGTGGGAATCGCGCTCGTGGCAATAAAAAAGCCCGGCGGCTTGAGACCGCCGGGCCGAAGTTCGCGAAAAAAAACGGAAACCGAAACTACTGTTGCTGTTGCGGCGAAACGTCCGGCTGCTTCTTCGCCAGATCCGCCTTCGCCGGATCAGCCGCTACGGTTGTGGAGCTGGCGCTCTGATAGCGAGTGAGGAACGGCATGAACGGCGTGACCTCAAACGGCATCTTCTCGCGCGCGGACATCAGCGGCATCGGCTTGGCCTTGAGCAGCTCAACCTTGTCGTTCCACGGATCGAGCTTCAAGCGGCCGCCGATCGGCAGCGCCGCAATCTGATCGAGTTTATCCGGGGCGAGCGCCGGCGAGGTCGAGAGCAACTGCGAGTAGATGTAAACGCGGTTGCCGAGATGCGGATTGATGAGCGCGGGCAGGCTCTTCGATTCGGCGTCGAGCTCTTTCAGGAAGAGGCCTGCGTTGCCGAGCTTGTCCTTGTACGGCGAATTCTTCAGCAGCTCGAGCGCCTTCTTTCCGGAGAGCTCTACCTGATCAGGCGTGTCGCGGAACGAGAAATGCGCGATCGCTTCGACGGTTGAAACGTTGGTCGTGTCGTTGAAGCCCCACTGATCGGTGGAAGGTTTCGTCACGATGATGTCGGCGAGTTCCTGCGCCAGAATCGTGGCCAGGCTGGCCTCATCGGGAAGCACGTCGATCAAGCCGCGGCTCAGCACAATGGTGTGGCCGATGGAGAAAGACTCGAGGGTGCCGGTGAGAAGCACGCGGCAGTGAACCTCGGGCTCGATGTCCAAGTTGTTCGTGACTTCGATGTTGTTGACGACGGTTTCGAGAACTTTATCGATGTCGCCCTGCGGAGCGAGAAGGCCGTCGCGCTGGAGCCGATCAAGAACGTTGACTTCGGCTTCGTGCTGCCATTCGCGTTCCGCTTCGATCGGAGAGTTGTCGTTTTCAGCGGCGCCCTGATCCTGAACGGCGGTGGGCGATTCGATCGTCAACTGCGTGAACTCTTCTTCGCGACCCGCTCCTCTCAGGTTGTAACCCCAGAGGCGAGTCTGCGCTTTGAACCGCACGCTCTTTCCGAGGAAGTCCTTGAGGTCGGACTCCTGGCTGAAGACGAAAGCCGGCAGCCAAAGCCCGGGCTGAACGTTCTCGCGCCAGCTATCGAAGTGGAGATTGAAGCCGTTGATTCCGGCGACCGGCGTGTACACGCCGTTGAAGCGAACGATCGTGAAGCCCTGATCCTCGGCCCAGATGCGGCCCTTGAAGCGGCCCTTGCCGGACTTCGGCAGCGGCGTCACGTCGAAAACGAGGCACCGGACTTCGCCGAGAAACTGCTTGCCGACGTAGTCGAACTGGTAGTGCTGGCGATCGAAACCGCTCTGGTCCAGATAGATCATCTGGAGGAAGCCTTCGGGGATATACGAAGAGCTGAAGAAATCGGCGACGTGCGAGAGCGGATTGAACTGGTCCATCTTGCCCTTGTGCTTGTCGAGCATGTTGTTGTCGACAACGCCCTTGGCGAGATTGGCCTGGCCGAGATAGTAGTGGTCGCGGACGGGAACCGCGCCCATGTCCTTATCGGGCTTCATATCCTGAATGTAAGTTTCGACGATGGGGTTGTAGCGCCGGATGGCGACGTTCTCGTCGTGCTCGCGCGCAATAATGCGATCGATCGCTTGATTGACCGTGGTAACCGGGACGGCAGCCATCTCAGTAGGCTGCGACTGGCCCGGCTGCGATTGACTTTGATCGGTCGCCGGCGGCTGAGCTTGGTCAGCAGGCTGCGTCTGTGCGCTGGAGACGCCCGCGAGAGCGCCCACAAGAGCCGTTGTGAGAAAGAAGCTTTTCCACGTGCGCATTGCATTCCCCTTTCAGCAAATCAGTACGCCAACTCGAACGTGATACGAATGGGAACTTGAGAGTCGACCGGCTGCCCATCCTGCTGCGCAGGACGAAAGCGAATCTGACGGGCCGCGGATTCGGCGGCTTCGTCCAAACCATACCCCAACCCTTGCAAAACTCGGACCACTCTAACTTCGCCGGAAGCAGTGAAAACGACCTCGAGCCTGACATCTCCCTCGATTCTCTTGGCGAGCCCCTCGCTGGTATAGACAGGCTTGGGAACCGAGAGAATTTCGACGGGCTTGGTGTTGGAAACGACGTTCTGCTTTGCTTTTGGAGCCGCAGGCCCGGCCTGCTCGTCTCCAAAAAGACCCTGGTGAACACTGCTGTGGCTTCCGCCGCCGGGACCGCCCACGGCGACTCCATTGCCAAAGCCCGCGCTGGCGATCACGCCTTTCGCGCCCTTCGCGCCGCCGGTGCCATTGCCGTTTCCGGGACCAGCCGGCATATCGAATCCGCCCGCCTGCGCAATGTTGACGTTGCGGGTGGTGTTGTTGTTCGCGGGCACGCCATTCGGGTCGCCGAATCCGCCCGTCTGCACGGCCTCACGCGGCTTCCGCAAGGTAGGAATTGCCGAACTTCCCATGGAAAGCGGCGGATTAGGATCGGGGAATGCCTTGGCGACGAGCTCCGGCGCTTCCGTCTTGCGCATGACCACACGCTTTTGGACCGGGGCCGTGACGACAGGGCTCAAGAGTTGCGGTTTGGGAATGACGACCGGCTTCGGGACTACTTCCTTCACTACCTCTCGCTTGACGGCAACCGGCTTCGGAGGCGGCTGCGGCTTCCAGGGCTGAATGACGGGCGCTTCAATCGGGGTGACCCAATCGTGGGCCACGGCCTGAAACTTCTGAGGCATGAACAGAGGTATGAGGATGAGCGCGAGCAGAGCAACGCATTCGAGGCCAATGCCCGCACCAAACGAGCCCCAGCGGCGCTGTCCTTCCGGAAGCAGCGACTCAGTAAAAACAGCTCGGTTCTTCACCGGTGCCATACATTTCACCCCAAATACCCTTCATGAAAAGTGAGTGTGCGGAGGAAGCGTCTAGACACGTATCCCGCACCACTACTTAGTACTAGATCGAAAGGCTGGGATGAATAGAACCTCGGTACCATTCTACCCCCAGTCGTGTTGAAAGCGACAACCCAACTGGCTGGTTGGATAGCTCGGATGCGTTGCGTCCGTTCACGCGTTGCTCGCCGGCCCGAAGGGTGTAACACCCCATATCGAATTTAGTTCCAAGACAAGGAAACACAATTTTCGCATCAATCTCGAAGACCGCACTCGACAAAATTATTTCGATGCAGTCGAGTGACCAATAGTGGGGCAGCGGGCGAAATTCGGGAATACATGAAAGCACCTAACCAGTTGCCCCAAGAACGGTAGAAGGCGGACCGTGGCTTGGGAAGCCACGAGGTCCGCCTTCGATTCGGCTAAATCAAGCCGGCGCCGTCAGTTAGTGTGTTTCGACGACGACGTACTGCGTGACGCCACCGCGATCGACAAGCAGCAGCACGGGTTGACTGCCAGCCGCCGCAACCGCCTGCTTGTATTGCTCGACGTTGGCGATGGGCTTGTGGTTGACTTCCTGGATCACATCGCCGCGCTGCAAGTCGGCAGAAGCGGGGCTCGCGGGATCGACGTCCGAAACCACGACGCCGTGGATGCCGGCAGGCAGGTTCAACTGCTGCGCGAGATCGGGCGTGAGATCCTGGACATTCACACCCTGGAGCCCGCCGCCGTTGCTCTCACCGGCCGCAGCGTTCGCTTCCTTTTCAGGAAACTCGCCGAGGTCCACGGTGACGTCCTGCGTTTTGCCGTCGCGTGAAATCTGGAGTTTGACGTCCGTACCGGGAGCGGTCTGCGAAACGCGGAGGCGCAGATCGTTGGCGGAATTCACGGGTTCGCCATTCAGTTTGAGGATGACGTCGCCGCGCTTGAGTCCTGCCTTCGAGGCCGGCGAATCGGGCGAGACTTCGCTGACAAGAGCTCCGCCGGGACCGCTGAGGCCGAACTGCTTCGCGATTTCGGGAGTCACGTCCTGGGGATAGAGACCGAGATAGCCGCGCACAACCTTGCCGTGCGCGACGAGCTGATCGGCGACGGAGCGCGCCATGTCGATCGGAATGGCGAAGCCGATGCCGATGTTTCCTTCACCGCCGCCGGTGGCGATCGCGGTGTTGATGCCGATCAAATCGCCGTGAAGATCGACCATCGCGCCGCCCGAATTGCCCGGATTGATCGCCGCGTCGGTCTGAATGAAGTCTTCGTAGTTTTCGATGCCGAGACCGCTGCGTCCCGTCGCGCTGACGATGCCCATAGTGGCCGTCTCGCCGACGCCGAACGGATCGCCGACGGCGAAGACCACGTCGCCGACGTGGAGCTTCGAAGAGTCACCGATGGGAAGCGTGGGAAGGCCGGTCGCGTCGATTTTCAGCACGGCGACGTCGGTGCGCGGATCGGTGCCTACGAGCTTGGCCTTGAACGAGCGCTTGTCGGCGAGCTGGACTTCGATGTCGCTCGCGCCGTCGATCACGTGATTGTTGGTGAGGATAGTGCCGTCGGAGGTGACGATCACGCCGGAACCGAGGCTTTGTTCACGCTCGGGGCGCATCTGCTGCTGCTGGCCAAATTGATTGCCGAAGAATTGCTGGAAAAATGGATCATTGAAGAACGGCATCTCGCCGCCGTTTTGCGGCTTGACGACCTTCGAGCTGTGAATGTTGACGACTGCCGGAAGCACCGGCTTGAGGACGGAGGAAAAACCGTTGGCAAAGTCGCCGAGAGATACCGGGGCTTCGTTGCGCGCGAGCGTGACGTTGAGAGGCGACGCGCCGAAGACTGGGTGATCCGACCAATTTCGCAATCCAATTGCGAGGATGCCCCCGCAGACGATCGCGGTGACGACCGCAACCGTCGCGACCCAGCGGGGAATGTGCAGGTAACTGCTCTTCATGAAAGTTCTCCTTTGTTCACCCGCGCGCCAGGAGTGGCGCCGGGGCTCCGAATCTATTAGACGTAATAAATGGCAAATTGTATCGTGGGGGTCCTAATCGGGGTTGGGCCCTCCCGGTTCCTTATTATATGCCTCAAACAGGGTGCAGCGATCCCCTTAGATAATTAGGGAATCGTGCCGGAAACTTGCGAGTTTATCAACTGATGAGCCGCGCGATGAAGAATGCCGCGGCAGCGGCTAGGCCGCCGACGAGGACCGTTTGCACGCCGCCGCGAAGGGGTTTCACTCCGGTGTAGAAACCCTTGATCGAGCCGAAGACGAAAAGCGCGAGAAGAGTGACGCCCACGGACACCCAAAGCGCGGGCATCACCTGATTCATCAAGATATAGGGCGCGAGCGGGACGAGTCCGCCGACGATGTAAGAGCCGGCGATGGTGGCGGCGCTGCGAGCGGCTCGAGCCGGATCGGGCTCCTCGAGGCCGAGCTCGAAGCGCATCATGAAGTCGACCCAGCGTTTTTGATTCCCGGTGATCGCGGAAACGACGGGAGCCATTTGCGCTTCGGTGAGGCCGTATTCGCGGAAGACTTTCGCGACTTCCTCGACCTCGATGTCGGGCAGCTCGACCGTCTCGCGGTATTCGCGCTCGAGTTCGGAGGCGTAATGCTCGGAATCGGTCTTCGCGGCGAGATAGCCGCCGAGGCCCATGGCGATCGAGCCCGCGGCGATTTCGGCGAAGCCTCCGGTGACGATGATGTGCATTCCTTTCGCGAGGGACGCCGCCGCGGTGGTGAGGCCGGCCGCGAGAGCGAACGGCACGGTCAGGCCGTCGGACATTCCGATCACGATGTCGCGCACCGCGGCGGTGGCGGTGAAATGCTTCTCCACATGCTCGGCGTGTCCGGCGTGGTCGGCGGCCGACATAAACCCTCCTCGGGGATTTCCGGTATTTTGCGGGCGCGGTGACGCGGTTCCCGGCCCGAGCGCGTATAATTATGGGGCAGGAATTAGAATTCAGGAGGTAGATAATAATGACCGCAACTTCCGCACAAGGAGCCTCTCCTCAAATGAGCTATAGCGTGCCGCCTCTGCCGTACGCGTTCGACGCACTGGAACCTTACATCGATGCGAAGACGATGGAGATCCATCACGATAAGCATCATGGGGCCTACGTCACCAACCTCAACAAGGCGCTCGAAAGTCAACCCGATCTCGCGAAGCTGCCGGTGGAAGAGTTGCTCGCACAGATCAACAAAGTTCCTGAAAACATCCGTACGGCCGTGCGCAACAACGGCGGCGGGCACATGAACCATTCGATGTTCTGGAAGATCATGAAGAAGGGCGGCGGCGGCGAACCTTCGGGCGATCTTGGGAACGCGATCAAGAGCGCGTTCGGCAGCTTTGCCGACTTCAAGACGAAATTCAATCAAGCGGGAACGACGCGATTCGGTTCCGGCTGGGCGTGGCTGCTTTTCCGTGACGGGAAGCTCGCAATCGAGTCGAGCGCGAATCAGGACAACCCGATCATGGACGGCGGGAAAGCGTTCTTCGGGCTCGATGTGTGGGAGCACGCCTACTACCTGAAATATCAGAACCGCCGGCCGGAATACATCGAGGCCTGGTGGAACACGATCAACTGGGAACAAGTGGCGGAGAATTATTCGCACGCGAAGAAGTAGATCGCGAAAAACGGACTCTCTCTCTTCGAACGAACGGGCGGCGGGATTCTCGCGATCCCGCCGCTCTTTTTTTGATTGCGCGAGAAACACCCGCCGCTGTTTCAACCTTCTCCAAGCCAAGAAAACAACGAGACATACGGGAAATGCTGGACGTGCAGAAGCGTCGAGTGGACCGGTGAGTTCTACATGGGCCTAGTACCGCGCCGGATCTTGGTCGCGCGCAAGTTTCTCAAACTCAATCGCTTAGCTCCTGGCTGCTTTGGAACGCGATTTGCGTTCGTCACAAGGAGCGCGCCGCGCGTGGCTGGAAAGCGGCGTGGGGAGGTGAGCATGTTCAGCGAACTCATTGTGTCCGGCAAGAAAGCGCCGAATGCGCGGAAGCCGTGGTCGGTGATGGTCTCGGTGGTTCTGCAGGCGCTGGTGATCGGCGCGCTGATTCTGGTGCCGCTGATCTATACGGAGGCGCTGCCCAAGACAATGGTGAGCGAGTTTATTGTCGCGCCGGCGCCGCCGCCTCCGCCGCCACCTCCGATGGCCGCTGTGAAAGTACAGCGCGTGAAGCTGGCGCAGGTCATCAAGACGCCCACTGTAGCGCCGACGGTGATACCGAAGAAAATCGAGGTTGAGAAGGATCAGGCTACGGCGCCGGACGTGGCGCAGAACACGCAGGACAACGGAATGCCCGGCGGCACCGGCGATGTGCTGGGGGGGATCGCGGGCAACGGCCCGGTGATGCCGCCTCCCCCGAAGCCCGCGGCGCCACAGCGAGTCACAGTGGGTGGCCAGGTGCAGGCCGCGAAGCTCATCAACAAGACTGCGCCGCAATATCCGGAAGTGGCGAAAGCGGCGCACGTGGCGGGAACCGTGGTGCTGCGCGCGGTGATTTCGAAAAACGGAAGCATCGAGCAGCTCGAGCTCGTCTCGGGGCCGCCGCTGCTGGCAAAGTCCGCTATGGATGCGGTGACGCAGTGGCGTTACCAGCCGACCGTGCTGAACGGGCAGCCGGTGGAAGTCGACACGACGATCGATGTGGTTTTCTCGCTGGGCTGATGCGGCGAGCCAGTTCGCGGCGGACTCCCCTGTCCGCCGCGAACTCGAACTGCGGAAAGCGACTGTCTAGAATCTTCGCAGCAAAACCGACTCCGCAGCCAGAACGCCGATCGCGACAAGCGTCGTGAGCAAAGTGACGACGATTCCGACGCGCGCGAATCTCCAAAACGAAATTTCCACCGACTGGCCCGCCTGCTGCAGCACGATCAGATTCGCCACGGAGCTGAGGGGAGTTGCGTTGCCGGCCAGCGTGCTGGTGCTGGCCACCGCGAGCCAGATGAAGCGCGCGTTCGGGAAAGACGGAACGAGCGGGCGGATCAGAATCACGGCCGGAACGTTGCTCACGAGATTCGAGAGAACCAGCATCACACCGCTGATGCCCAAGAGCTGGGAGAACGTGCCGCCCTCAAGCGCGCGGTGGAAATGGCCGATCAAGTAATCCACGGCGCCCGAGGCTTCGAATCCTTTGATAACGACGAAGAGAGCGGCGAAGAAGAGCAGCAATTCCCAATCGATTCGCTGATAGATGTTGGCCGATCTCACGCGGCCGATCACCAGCAGAAACGCGCCCACGGAAATTGCGACGAGCGGGAACGAGTAACCTGCGATCCAAAGGCCGAGAGCAAGCACGGAAGCCAGCACGCACTTGAGGAGCAAGGTGCGATCGAGCGTCGCGTCCAATTCCGGCGGGCTGTTCCCTTCGAGCGGATGATGCAGCACGTCGGCGCGGAAAAAGAAGGCGAGCAGCGCGGCGTCCGCCACAAGGCCGATGATCGACACCGGAGCAAGATGGAGGAGAAACGAAAGAAACGATAAGTGAGCGGAAATGCCGACCAGAGCGTTTTGCGGGTTGCCGGTGACGGACATGACGGAGCCGATATTTGCCGACGTGGCGAGGGCCATCAGGTAAGGAATCGGCGGGACCTTCAGGCGCTTCGTGACCGAAAGAACGACCGGCGTGAAGATCAGGCAGATCGTGTCGTTGACGAAAAAAGCGGCGAGGATTCCTGAGGTGAAGATCAGGATCAGCAGCAACTGGAGGCGCGTGCGCGCGACCATGGAGACGTGGATCGCGATCCAGTCGAAAAGGCCCGAGTACTGGAAGTGGGCGACGAGGATCATCATGCCCAGAAGAAAAATCAGGGTATTCCAGTCGATGGCCTGGTAGGCGTTGTCGAGCGTGAGCGCGCCCGCGAGAACCATCGCCACGGCCCCGCAGAACGCGGCGGCGGTGCGGTCCAGGTGGCTGCCGCGGCCGCTCTCGATGGCGATCAATAGATAGGTGAAGCAAAAGATCGTTGCCGGAATCCAATGTGTATGCGCGAAAGAAGGTATGAAGTGTGGCATCCGCGTGGCGAGGCAGAGAGCTTATCGCGAGCCGGGCGCGGGTGACAACGGAGAAAACCAGCCCGGAATGCGTGTTTTCGTTTAAGTCGCGCAGACTCTTGACGGGAACGGCGAAATCTGTAAACTGCCCTTTTCGACGATGGCTACACTGCCCAGTCCGTTAGATGAGAAGTTGCAGGACTTCGAGTTCCCGCAACGAGAAGCGGCCTTTTTCTACGGCCTCTTCCTGCGCGGGCACACCGCCGAGGAGCTGCGGCGGGATATCGAGGTGCCTGCCGCGGTCCTGGCCAAATGGGACCGCGAAACGAGGCACGAACCCACGCTACGCCCCCTGCTGGAACGGATCGTCAACTACCGAAGGCACGTCCTCGCAATCTTCGAAAACCTGATCGGGCACGATTCCACGAAACAAAGACTGCAGTAGCCGCGCGACCCTTGCGTTCAATACGCCGATTATGCCCGACGAAACGTCGGAGTATCTTCAGGGGCTAAAGCCTTGTGGTGCTTGCGTCTTAGTGTCGGACGTGAAGGTCCGACCCCCCTAGGCCGGCAGGCGCTTGAGTTGACGAGGTTCACCGCCGCGACACTCATCTTGTGGGGTTGTCGGCTTGCAGAAATGTTCCTTTCTGCAGTTCGTCGAAGGCTTCGCGAAGCTGATCCTGGTTATTCATGACGATAGGGCCGTACCACGCGACTGGCTCCTCGAGCGGCTTGCCGGAGACGAGGAGGAAGCGCATTCCGTCAGAGCCGGCCTGCACGACGACTTCATCGCCGCGATCGAAAAGCACGAGCGAACGGTCGCCCGCTTCTTTGGGCGGCGTTGTGTCCAGCCAACCGACCGATTCGGTGGGCACGGCTAGCGGACCCGAGGCGTTGCAGAATTTGCCAGAGCCCGCGAAGACATAGGCGAACGCGTGGCGGGCCACTTCGACGGGAAGCGCTTTTCTGCGGCCGGGCGGCACCGAGACGTCGATGTAAACGGGATCGGCCGCGATCCCGGTCACGGGACCGCGCTTGCCCCAGAAAGCGCCGCAGACGACGCGAGCGCGCGTGCCGTCGTCGTCCGTGACTTCGGGAATTTCGGGCGATTTCACTTCCTGGTAGCGGGGCTCGGTCATCTTGAGCGATGCCGGGAGATTGGCCCAGAGCTGAAAGCCATGCATGCGCCCGTCCTGGTCGCCCTTGGGCATTTCCTGGTGGATGATGCCGCGGCCCGCCGTCATCCACTGGATATCGCCGGCGGCGATGGCGCCGCGATTCCCGATGCTGTCGCCGTGTTCGACGGTGCCCGCAAGCACGTAGGTGATCGTCTCGATGCCGCGATGAGGATGCCACGGGAATCCCGCGAGATAATCCTCGGGGATGTCGTTGCGGAAGTCATCGAGAAGAAGAAACGGGTCGAAATCGGACGTATTGTGAAAGCCGAACGCGCGGCGCAGATGGACGCCCGCTCCCTCGATGGTGGGCTGCGAGGTGATTAGCCGCTTGACCGGTCGAATCGACACGAGTGCCTCCTGAAATCCGCGTTCAACTATTACCAAACACGGGAATCGCGGCGCCGTGAATCACTTTCGCGGCATCGCTGCAAAGAAAAACGATTATGCGGGCGATGTCTTCTGCCTTGGGCCACTTCGCGAAATCCGCGCCGGGCATCGCCTTGCGGTTCGCTTCCGTATCGATGATGCTGGGAAGAATCGAGTTGGCGCGAACGCCGGTGCCCCTTAGATCTTCGGAGAGCGAGTCGATCATTGCAACAGCGGCCGCCTTGGAAGCCGCATAGGCTGCGGCTCCGCCGCCGTGGTCGATCGCGGCTTTGGCTGCGATGTTGACGATGGCTCCGTCGCCCTGCTTGACCATGACTCGCGCCGCGGCGCGCGACAGCGCGTAGCCGGAACGCAGGTTGAGCGCCAGCATCTGGTCGAACACCTTCGTATCGAGATCCCAGAGTTTCACGCCGCCCGCGTAACCGCCGACCGTATTGACCATCGCGTCGAGGCGGCCGTGGCGCGATCCGATTTCGTCGACGAGCTTAACGGTTGCCGCTTCGTTGGTTACATCGACAGCATAGCCCTCGAGGCGGGCCGGATTGCCGGCGAACTTCTTGAAGTCGTCGAATTGTTCTTGCCGATGATAGGTAACGATGACGGTGTCGCCTTGCGCGAGGAAAGCGCTGCTGACGGCGCGGCCCAGGCCTCCCGTGCCTCCAGCGACCAACACGACTTCAGAGTTGTCTGCCAAGTTGGCTCCATGTTCGGTTCTTAGCC
>DATJRU010000155.1:0-13193 GCA_035504455.1 Vulcanimicrobiaceae bacterium | reverse complement strand
ATCGAGCAGTCGCTCGACAAGGAGATTCGCGGGCGGCCGGGCAAGATGATGGTGATGGCCGACGGGCTGCGGCGCTGGTACGACCGCCGCGAATCGTCGCCTGATCCGGGCGACAGTGTGACGCTGACGATCGACGAAACGATCCAGTACATCGCGGAGAAGGAACTGGCGACGGCCATCGCGCAGACACGTGCGAAGGCGGGGACGGTGATCGTCCAGGACCCGAATACGGGCCAACTGTTGGCGGTGGCCAACTGGCCGACATTCGATCCGAACGATCCGGGAACGTACACGGCGGACGACCGGGCGGATCGCGCGGTGAGCTACGCGTATGAGCCGGGCTCGACGTTCAAAGTGATCACGCTGACCGGGGCGATCGAGAACGGCGTGGCGAATCCCAACGAACTGATCGACTGCCAGATGGGGAAGATTCTGGTGGCCGGGCGGCTGATTCACGACTGGCATCCGTTCGGGATTCTCAGCGTGACGGGAATTCTGGCGAATTCGAGCGACGTGGGGGCGATCAAGGTGGCGTTGAGGCTGGGCGCGCCGAAATTCTACGAGACGGCGCGCGCCTTCGGGATCGGGCAGGACACGGGCATCGACCTGCCGGGCGAGAATCGCGGGCTGCTGCGTCCCATCGAGAACTGGACGCCGAGCTCGATCGGATCGCTGGCGATGGGACAGGAAGTGAGCGTCACGCCGATCCAGATCGTTTCGGCGATTTCCGCAGTGGCCAATGGCGGAACGCTCTATCACCCGCGCGTGGTGCGCGAGGTGCGCGATTCGGAGACAGGAGCGGAATTGCCGCATCCGTTCGCGGACCCTCAGGACGCGACCGACGCGCGAACCGCCGCGACAATGCGCGAGATGATGGAAGACGTGATGATCGAAGGCACAGGGAAGCACTGCCAGCTCGACGGGTATACGTCCGGAGGGAAATCGGGCACGGCGCAGAAGATCGATCCGGCGACGGGACGCTACTCGAAGACGCAGTACAACGCGTCGTTCGTGGGCTTCGCGCCGGTGAACGATCCCGCGATCACGATTTTAGTGGTGCTCGATTCGCCGGTAGGGCCGCACCACGGAGGCGAAGTGGGCGGGCCGGTATTCAAGCGCGTGGCGGAGCAGACGCTGGCGTATTTGGGAGTGCCGCACGACGTGCCGTCGCCTTCGGATGTGGAGACGGCGAAGAATTCGCGGGCGACGCCGCAGCGGAATCCGGACGCGGAGGCGCTGGATGCCGCGAAGGCGCGATTTGCGGAGGCGGTGGCGCGCGGGGACGAGGGCGCGAGATCGGCGCCGACGGTCGCGTTTGCGGGCGACGACGAAGTGGTGGTTCCGGCGCTCGGCGGCCAGACGGTGCGCGGCGTGATGGAGGAGTGCGCCAAGGTGGGACTTGCGCCGGCTTTGATCGGCAACGGGATTGCATTGGAACAGTTTCCGAGCGCCGGCACGCAAGTGCAGCGCGGCAGTCGCGTAACGGTACGGTTCGGCAGGCCGGACGAGAGCGGGCCGGCGGGGCGAGGGAGCGGGAATTGACGTCGAGCGTGAAGCAGAAGCCGGTGACGGGCAAAAGCCCGCGGAGCAGCGGGCGAAGCGGTAGACTGGAAAAGCGTCGTATGAAACTGGAAAAACTGCTGGCGGGCGCGGAGATCCGGAAAATTTCGGGCCTGCCGGATGTGGAGATCGGGTCGATCGCGTACGACAGCCGCCGCGCTGCGCCGGGCGCGCTGTTCTTTGCGATGCATGGCGCGAAGCTCGAAGGCGCGGAGTTTGTGGCGGATGCGCTGGCGCGCGGCGCGGTGGCGGTGGCGAGCGCGCGGGAGCGTCCCACTGGATTTCCCGAGGACGCCACGTGGATCGAGCTGCTGCCGGGTTCGGAACGGCGCGGATTGGCGCGCGCAGCGGCGAACTTTTGCGGGCATCCGGCTGAGGCGCTGAAGCTGGTGGGCGTCACCGGGACGAATGGAAAGACGACGACGGCGTTTCTGGTCGATTCGATCGTGCGCGCGGCGGGATTCACGGACGGATTGATCGGGACGACCGGGTACCGCACGCCGAAAGGGCCGCTGCCCGCTCCGAACACGACGCCGGAGTCGCTCGACTTGCAGCAGATTTTCGCGGAGATTCGCGACGCGCGCGGCACGCATGCGGTGCTCGAAGCGAGTTCGCACGCGCTGGCGATGGAGCGGCTGTGGGGCTGCCATTTCGCGGCGGCGATCTTCACGAATTTGACGCGCGACCATCTCGATTACCACAAAACTTTCGAGGAATATTTCGCGGCGAAACGGCTGCTGTTTGCGGGCACGGGAGCGGGCGCGCCGGACGCGGGCGTGATCAATGTGGACGATCCCTACGGCGCGCAGCTTGCGGGGCTGGCGCGCCGCACGCTGACCTATGGGTTGAAAAACGGGGCCGATCTGACCGCGAAAAAATTTTCGCTGAGCTTCGACGGGCTGGCCTTCACGGCGCAGACTCCGGCTGGAAACATCGAAGTGCAGTCGCCGCTCGTGGGGCGGATCAACGTCTACAATATTCTCGCGGCGATCGGCGCGGGAATCGCGCTGGAAATTCCGAACGCGAAAATCGAGCAGGGCATCGCGAATCTGGAGCTCGTGCCGGGGCGATTCCAGCGGATCGACGAAGGGCAGCCGTTCCTTGTCGTCGTGGATTACGCGCACACGGATGATGCGCTGCGGAATCTGATCGCGACGGCGCGCGAATTGAGCACGTCGGGACGAATCATCACGGTTTTCGGCGCGGGCGGCGAGCGCGATCGCACGAAGCGGCCGCTGATGGGCGAAGCGGCGGGATCGCTGAGCGACCTGGTGGTACTGACAAGCGACAATCCGCGCAGCGAGGACCCGTTGCGCATCATCAACGATGTGGTCGTGGGATTGCAGAGAGTAGACGCAAAGTACCGGGTCGAACCCGATCGCGAGCGGGCGCTGGAGATGGCGCTCGAAGAGGCGCGCGCGGGCGATATCGTTCTGCTGGCGGGCAAGGGGCACGAGACGTACCAGGTGCTGCGAAGCGGAACGGTTGATTTTGACGACCGCGAAAAGGCGCGCGGCATCCTGCGCCAAAAGGGTTTTGCAAAGGCGGCAAGCTCGCACGAATCACGAAACTGACGTCACGCGGAGACCCGGCTGAGAATGAAGGCCAGCCCATTGGAGACGCGATGCGGTGGACGGTGGTTCAAGTGGCTGAAGCATTGGGCGTCCCAGTTCCCGCTGGGCTCGACCCCATGGCCCGGCTGGCCGGCGTCTCGATTGACTCGCGTACTATCGGCGCTGACGAGCTGTTCATCGCGATACGCGGACCGCGTCACGACGGACACGCTTTTGTCGGCGAAGTACTGGCGCGGGGCATTCCGGCGGGAGTGGTGGCGCGCGAGCGGCTCGGCGAATTCGACGCCGGAATCCGCGACAAGCTCTTCGCGGTGGACGACACGCTCGCCGCACTGCAAACGCTTGGAGCGCGGGCTTGCGAAATATGGCGGCGCGCGAAGCCGGGGCGGCTTGTCGGCGCGGTGGCCGGATCGGTCGGAAAGACAACCACGAAAGAGATTCTGGCGGCGCTCGTGGGCGCGCGGTTCCGCGTGCTGAAGACGCAAGGGAACCTGAACAACGAATTCGGATTGCCGCTGACGCTGTTGAAGCTCGAGGAAGAACACGGCGCGGCCGTGATCGAGCTGGGAATGTCGCACACGGGCGAACTCGCGCACCTGACGCGGATCGCGCAGCCCGATGCGGGCGTGGTGACGCGCGTGGCGATCGAGCACCTGGAATTTTTCGCGTCGATCGAGGAGATCGCGGCGGCCGAGCGCGAACTGATCGAGAATTTGCCGGCGAGCGCCGTCGCGGTGCTGAACGCGGACGACCCGCACGTCGCCGGATTTGCGAAAGCAGCGCGCGGGCGCGTGGTGCGTTTCGGCGAGAAGCCCCCGGCGGAATTTCGCGCCGAGCGCATCGAAGAGCGCGGGATCGACGGATCGGCATTCGACTTCGTCTCGCCGGCGGGACGCGCGCGGCTCGAGTTGCCGCTGATCGGGCGGCACAACGTGATGAACGCCGTGGCGGCGCTGGCGGCGGCGAGCGTCTGGGGAATCGGCGCGGAAGAAGCGAAGCGCGTGTTCCCATCGCTCAAGCCTGCGGACAAGCGTGGCGAAGTGGTGCGGTTCGAAGGCGGCTTTTCGGTGATCAACGACACCTACAACTCGAGCCCCACGGCGCTGAATGCGCTGGTCGAACTGCTGGCGAAAACGCCGGGATACCAGCGGCGGATACTGGCCGCGGGCGAAATGCTGGAGCTGGGCGCGTCTTCTCCGGAGCTGCATCGCGAATGCGGACGCGCGGCGGCACGCAGCGGAAAGATCGATTGGATTTTCGGCGTGCAGGGCTGCGCGGAAGATCTGGTGCAGGGAGCGATCGAGGCGGGGCTGCCGCCGGACTGCGCGCAATTCTTCGACAACTCGCAGGAAGCCGGGAAATTCATCGAGGGATTCATCGACGCGGGCGATTTGCTGCTGCTGAAGGGCTCGCGCGGGGTGCGCATGGAAAAGGTGCTCGAAGCGATCGACGCGAAGCACCGGCGAATGCAGAAAGCGGCTCCGGAAGCGATCGAAGCGGGCTCGAAAGGGCGCCGCTGAGATGCTGTTTTATCTGTTCGCCGCGCTCCGGCCGCATTTCAGCGCGCTGAACGTTTTTCGCTACATCACGGTGCGCACGGCGCTGGCGACGCTGACGTCGCTGACGCTGGCGCTGGTCTTCGGGCCGTGGACGATCGAACGGCTGCGCGCGCTGCAAGTGAAGCAGTACATCCGCGAGGAGGGGCCGAAAGGGCACCAGAAAAAAGCGGGCACTCCGACGATGGGCGGCTTGCTGATCGTCGCGGCGTTTACCATTTCGACGCTGCTGTGGGCGGACCTGCGCAACCCGTACGTGCCGCTGGCCGTGGCCGCGACGCTGTGCTTTGGCGCGATCGGCTTCGTCGACGACTACAACAAAGTGGTGCGCCGCCGGAATCTGGGGCTCACCGCGAAACGGAAATTTTTCCTTCAGGTGCTGACCTGCGTATTCGTGGGCGCGGTGCTGCTGGGCTTGCAGGTGAAAGGCGTGTATTCGACGCAGCTGAGCGTGCCGTTCCTGAAGCGGCTGCACCCGGACATGGTGATCGATTCGCTGCTGCAGCACCGGTTCGTATGGCCGCTGGCGTACGTGCCGTTCGTGCTGTTCCTGGTGTTCGTGATCGCGGGATTTTCGAACGGCGTGAACCTGACGGACGGGCTCGACGGGCTCGCGATCGGATGCGTACTGATTTCGTCGGTGGCGCTGACGGTGATTACGTATCTTTCGAGCAACGCGCGCTGGGCCGAGTACCTCGAGATCCAGCGGATTCCGGATGCGGCCGAGCTGACGATTTTCTGCGGGTCGCTGGTGGGCGCGTCGCTGGGATTCCTCTGGTACAACGCGCATCCGGCGGAAATGTTCATGGGCGACGTGGGATCGCTGGCGCTGGGCGGGGCGATCGGGACGGTGGCCGTCATTTTGAAGCAGGAAATTCTGCTGGTTTCGATCGGTGGAATTTTTCTGCTCGAGTTGCTTTCCGTGATCCTGCAGGTGGCGTCGTTCAAACTGACCGGCAAGCGGATTTTCCGCATGGCGCCGCTGCACCACCATTTCGAACTGATGGGCTGGAGCGAGTCGAAGGTGATCGTGCGGTTCTGGATTCTGGCGCTGGTGTTCGCGCTGTTTTCGTTGACGACTTTGAAGCTGAGGTAAGGGGAATTGCGGTAGCGCAATAGAGATGAGGGCCAGGTGAGACCGGGGTTCGATTTTGCGGGAAAGCGCGTGCTGGTCGCGGGGCTCGCGCGGACGGGAATCGTGACAGCGCTTTTTGCTGCGGGATACGGGGCGGTGGTGACGGCCACGGACGAAAAAAGCGAGAGCGAGCTGGGCGACGCGGCGGAGCGTCTGCGCGCGGCGGGCGTGAAGCTCGAACTCGGGCGGCATTCGGACGCGACCTTTCTCGAGCAGGACCTGATCGTGCTGAGCCCGGGCGTCCCGTTGAATCTGGGGCCGGTGGCGCTGGCGCGCAGCCGCGGCATGACGGTGTGGAGCGAGATCGAGCTCGCGTGGAGATTTTTGCGCGGCAAGCTCGTGGCGATCACGGGATCGAACGGGAAAACGACGACCACGTCGCTCGTGGCGCACATCCTGAAGACCGCGAACATCGAGACGTTCGTCGGCGGCAACATCGGCGTGCCGCTGCTTTCGCTGGTCGAATCGTCGGCGGATTCGAGCGTCACGGTAGCGGAGATCAGCAGCTTCCAGCTCGAGGCGATCGAAGCGTTCCGTCCTGAAATCGGCGTGCTGCTCAACCTGACGCCGGATCATCTCGACCGGCACGCGTCGTTCGAGGAGTACGCGGCGGCGAAGATGCGCATGTTCGAAAACCAACTCGACCGCGACTGCGCGGTGCTGAATGCGGACGACCCGGAAGTGACGCGAAGGATGCCGTCGCGGCAACAGGTGTTCTGGTTCAGCCGGGAGAAGCGGGTGGCGGCGGGGACTTTCTTGCGCGACGGGCAGATTATTTTCCGGCACGACGGTTCGGAGACGGCGCTCGCCCGGCGCGACGACATCGCGCTGCGCGGCGAGCACAACGTCGAGAACGTGCTGGCGGCGTGCGCGGCCGCATATCTCGCTGGGGCGACGCCGGCGGGAATTGCGGCGGGCGTGAAAAGCTTTCAGGCAGTCGAGCACCGGCTCGAATTCGTCGCGGAAGTCGGCGGCGTGAAGTTCTACAACGACTCGAAAGCCACGAACGTCGATGCGGCGCTGAAAGCGATCGAGGCGTTTTCCGAGCCGTTGATCGTAATCCTGGGCGGGAAGGACAAGGGAAGTCCTTACACGCCGCTGGCCGAGCCACTGCGCGAACGCGCGCGGCTCGTGGTCCTGATCGGCGCGGCCGCCGAAAAAATTGCCGTCGATCTTGCGGGCGCTGTCGAAACGGCGCACACCGGCACGCTCGATGGGGCTGTGCAGATGGCGAGCGAGCGCGCGCGGCCAGGCGACGTGGTGCTGCTCGCGCCGGCCTGTTCGAGCTTCGATCAATTCGAGAACTACGAAGAGCGCGGGCGGACGTTCAAATCGCTGGTCGCGCAGCTTCGAGGGCGCTCGGGGCCGGGACCGCAGGGAGAAAGGACGGGCGATGCCACGCAGTCTGCAGCCTGACCGGAAGCTATTCGGCGTGACGGTGACGCTGTGCCTGATCGGCGCGGTAATGGTGTTCAGCGCCTCGGCAGTAACGGCACGCGACATTCACGGCAACGCCTACTATTTTCTGCTGCGGCAGGTGCTGTGGATCGTGCTGGGCATCGCCGGGATGTTCTGGCTGATGAACACGGATTACCGGAAGCTGCGGCAGCCGCGCGTGATCTTCACGGCGCTGGGAGTGACGTTCCTGCTGCTGTTTGCGGTGTTCTTTCTGGATCGCGCGCACGGCGTGCACCGCTGGATCCGGATCGGCCCTCTGAATTTGCAGCCATCGGAGTTCGCCAAGCTCGCGGTGATTTTCTACCTGGCGTGGTTTCTCGAATTGCGGCGCGAGCCACGCGGCGAGGGAGTGAACAACCTGACGCGCACGCTGCTGCCGGCGCTGGGCACGGTGCTGCTGATGGTGGCGATGGTCTACAAGGAGCCGGACCTCGGCACCGCGTGCATGATTTTCTTCAGCGCGGCCGTGATGCTGTTCATCGCCGGGCTTTCGATTCGCTACATCGCGGCCGCGGCAGCGGTCGCGGTGCCGGTGATCGCGATCGCGATTTTGAGCACGCCGTACCGCTTGGAGCGCGTGAAGACGTTCTTCTCGCCGGGCTCGGATCCGCAGGGGCACGGGTTTCAGCTTTTGCAGTCGCTGATCGCGGTGGGATCGGGCGGGTTCAGCGGCGTGGGACTGATGGAGAGCCACCAGAAGCTGTTCTTCTTGCCCGAGGCGCATACCGACTTCATCTTTTCGGTGATTTGCGAGGAGTTCGGGTTTATCGGAGCGGCGATCGTCCTGGGGCTTTTCGCGTTTTTCGGATGGCGCGGGTTCGTGGCGGCGATGAAGGCGCCGGATGAATTCGGGCGGCTGCTCGGCGTGGGAATCACGGCCATGGTGGTGGGGCAGGCGCTGATCAACCTGAGCGTGGTGGTAGGACTCATGCCCACGAAGGGAATTCCGCTGCCGTTCGTGAGCTACGGCGGGTCGAGCCTGATGATCATGCTATTGGCAACGGGAGTGCTGTTGAATATCAGCCAGCACGCGGACGAGGCGTGAGTCCTGACGCGACGCCCGGCTCGCCTGGCTCGGCGATGAATGCTACCGCAGGCGCGAAGACTTTGCTGATTGCGGGCGGTGGCACCGGAGGGCACGTCTTTCCGGCGCTGGCGGTGGGCCGAGAGTGGTTGCGGCGGGGCAGTGAAGGGCAGGAGAGGCGCGTTTTGTTTGTCGGAACCGAGCGCGGAATCGAAGCGCGGCTGATCCCGCAGGCGGGTTTGCCGCTGGAGACGATCCGCGTGGCCGGGCTAAAAGGAATCGGCGGCGCGAAATTTTTTCGCAATGCGGCGATGCTGCCGGCAGGGCTGCTGGATTCGGAGCGGATTCTGCACCGTCACCGGGTGAACGCAGCGCTGGGCGTCGGCGGTTACGCGTCGGGTCCGATGATGCTGCTGGCGGCGCTGCACCGGATTCCGAACGTGGTGTTCGAGCCGAACGTCGAGCCGGGATTCACGAACCGCGTGCTGGTGCGGATAGCGACGCGCGTGGCGGTGGCGCACTCGGAAACTGCGGAGCGATTCGGGGGCAAGGCCGTGGTGACGGGCTGCCCGGTGCGCGCCGAATTCTTTGCCATCGGCAAGAAGGAGCATCGCGCGCCCTTCCATGTATTGATCACCGGCGGCAGCCGCGGAGCTTTGCCGATCAATCGCGCGGTGGTCGACTCGCTCGACCGGCTGGCAGCGCGAAAAAATCAGCTTTTCATCGTGCATCAAACCGGAGAACGTGACTATAATGCCGTTCGAGTGGCCTATGCGCGCCGCGAATTTCATGCGGAGGTCTTACCCTTCATCGAGAACATGGCGGAGAGGTTTGCCCAGGCGGACCTGATCGTCTGCCGGTCGGGCGCAATCACCGTTGCGGAGGTATCCGCCTCCGGACGCGCGGCCATCTTCATCCCTTTCGGGGCTTCGACCGATGCCCACCAAACGCGCAATGCCGCAGCCATGCAGGAAGCCGGGGCCGCGCGGCTCTTGCCGCAAGACGAGCTGACGCCCGAGCGCCTGACAAACGAAATTTTTTCTCTCCTGGACCAGCCCCGGAGAATCGAGGAAATGGAAGATCGAGCGCGATCGCTCGCAAAGCCGCGAGCCATCGAGGATATCGTCGACCTTCTGGAGAGCGTGGGGCGGCCATGAACGTCACATTCCGCAATTTCCAGCGCATTCATTTGGTCGGAATCGGCGGCAGCGGCATGAGCGGCATCGCCGAGGTGCTGCTGTCGACCGGCTACGCGGTTTCCGGCTCGGACGCGAAGTCGACGCCGGTTACGGAACGGTTGCGGCGGCTGGGCGCGAAGATTCACGAAGGGCATCAGGCCCAGAATGTCCAAGGGGCGCACGTGGTGGTTGTTTCGACGGCGGTGCCGGCGGACAACCCCGAGACTCTCGAGGCGCACAAGCTGAAGATTCCGGTGATTCCGCGAGCGGAAATGCTGGCCGAGCTGATGCGGCTGAAGGTCGGCATCGCGGTAGCCGGCGCGCACGGAAAGACGACCACGACCTCGATGATCGCGGCGATCCTGGCGGCGGCCGATCTCGATCCGACGTTCGTGGTGGGCGGGCGCGTGAATCACGCGGGCTCGAACGCGCAGGTGGGCCGCGGCGAATACATGGTGGTCGAGGCGGACGAAAGCGACCGGTCGTTTCTGCTGCTGGCGCCGGTGATCGCGGTGGTCACTACGATCGACCGCGAGCATCTCGACCAGTACGCGTCGCTTGAAGAGATTCAGGATACGTTTCTGCAATTCGTGAACCGCGTGCCTTTCTATGGCGAGGTGGTGCTGTGCCTCGACGAGCCGAACGTGCAAGCGATCGTCCCGCGCGTGAAGCGGCCGCTCATCACCTACGGCGTGTCGAGCCAGGCGGACCTGATCATCAGCGACGTGAAGCTGAGGGGGCTGTCGAGCGAATTTCGCCTCACCTATCGCGGCGACGATCTCGGCGTATTCAAGCTGGCGTCGCCTCCGGGAATGCACAACGTGCGCAACGCCGCGGCAGCTGCCGCGGTGGCGCTGGCGCTGAACGTTCCCGCGGACCTGATTCGCGAGGGGCTGACACATTTCTCCGGCGTGGGGCGGCGATTCGAGATCAAAGGCAATTTTTCGGGCGTGGCGCTCATCGACGACTACGGGCACCATCCGGCGGAAATCCGGGCGACGCTCGAAGCGGCGCGCGGCTGCGGCTATAAGCGGCTGCTGGTGCTCTTCCAGCCGCACCGGTACACGCGAACGAAGCACCTGTGGGACGATTTCCTGCGGTCGTTCAACGACGCGGACATTTTGGTGATGACGGACATCTATGCGGCGGGCGAGCAACCGATCGAAGGCGTCAGCGGCGAGAAATTGGCCGAAGCGATCAGCTCGGCGGGGCACAAGAACGTCGTCTATTCGAGCACGCTGCAGGGCGGGATCGAATTCATGCTGCGCGAGGCGCGGCCGGGCGATGCAGTGCTGACGATCGGCGCGGGCAGCGTGGGCCGCGCGACAGACGAACTGGCGCTGCTGCTCGACTCAAGAATCACGGGGATCACGGCTCCACATGCGGATTAAGGACACGGCTGCGGCGCGGCTCAGAGAACTCGGGGTCGAGTTGAAACAGGGCGTCGCGCTTGCGGACGAGACTTCGCTGGGCATCGGCGGGACGACGGACGAACTGCTGCTGCGGAATTACGAGTCGATCCCAGAAGTGATGCGGCTGCTGGCGGACGAGCACATTCCGCACCGTTTCTTGGGTGGAGGCACGAACGTACTGATCGCGGACGGCGACCTGCCCTACGTGATTTTGCATTTGCCGACGGCGCATCCGGGAATGCGGGTCGAGGGCAACGCGGCGTATGTCGACGCTTCCGCCGATCTGGGCGGCATGGTCACCTTTTGCGCCAAGCACGATCTGGGCGGCATGGAAGGGCTGATCGGAGTGCCGGGAAGCGTGGGCGGCGCGCTGCGGATGAACGCGGGCGCGTACGGCACGCAGATCGGGCCGCACGTGCGCGAGGTCGAGCTATATCGGGCGGCGACCGGGAAGATCGAGACGCTGCGCGGCGACCAGATCCGCTTCGATTACCGGCACACGTCGTTCGCGCCGGACGACGTGATGCTGCGCGTGAAGCTGGAGCTGCCGTCGAAGCCGTTCAAGGAGATTCTGGCGGGCATCAAAGTGTGCAACGAAAAGCGCCGGTCGAGCCAGCCGCTCAACCAGAAGAGCGCGGGCTGCATCTTCAAGAATCCGCCGGGCGGCTCGGCGGGGCGCATGATCGACGAGCTGGGGCTCAAGGGCCATCGCGTGGGCGACGCGATGGTGAGCGACCGGCACGCGAATTTTTTCGTCAACACGGGCAAGGCGAGCTGCGCGGACATGCTGAAGCTGATCGAGGACGTGCGCGAGCGCGTGCGTAGCGCGTATGGCGTGGAACTTGAGAACGAGGTGATCGTCTGGCGAAACTAAAGGCCATCGACGCGGAAGCGTATCCGCAGGAAGTGCTCGCGGACGAGGAGCCGAAGTATCTCCGGCGGCAGAAGCCGCTCGAGATCAGGCGGCGGAAGTTCGGCCGGAAAGCCTGGCAGAAGTATCTGCGGGCGACGATGTGGGCGGCGGTGGGCCTCGCCGGGGCGTGGATCGCTTACGACTTCGGGCATTTCCTGCTGGCGTCGCCGGAGATGGCGCTGATCCATCCCGAGCAGGTGGCGCTCGCCGGCAACCACTACGTGGCGCGCGCGAGCGTGCTGGAGATTTTCGCAGAGGACCGCGGCAAGAGCGTCCTGCGGATTCCGCTCGACCGGCGCCGAGCCGAAATCGAGTCGATTGCGTGGGTCGAGCACGCCAGCGTGCGGCGCGTGCTGCCCAACCGGATCGACGTCGACGTGATCGAACGCACCCCCATCGCATTTCTACGCGACGGCAGCGGCATGGCGCTGGTAGACGTCCACGGGGTGATTCTCGAGCGGCCGATCGAGGGCAACTTCCATTTCCCGGTGGTGACCGGAATCGGCGCGGACATGCCGCAGGACGATCGCGAGCAGCGCATGCAGCTTTTCTCGGGGTTCATCCAGCAGATCGACGCGACCCACCCCGGCGCATCCGAACAGGTCAGCGAAGTCGACCTTTCGGACGCGCATGACGTGCGAGCGACCCTGAGCGGGTTGCAGCCCATTGGAGTTAACCCCGGCACGTCCCCGGACGATACAGGAGGATGGGGGCAAGCAGACGCGCCGGTGGTGGTTCATTTCGGCGACAGCGACTTCGCGTCGAAGTATCAGACGCTGATCGAGGATATCGGGCAGTGGCGCGCGACGACAGGACGCGTGGAATCGATCGACTTGCGCTTCGGCGGCGAGGCGGTGGTGAACCCCGACACCGCGGCCCAGTCGAAGCTGGTGGCGCAGCAGCACGCGGCAAAGCCGTCCAAGGCGCGCGCGGCGAAACATTTGCGGTAGGGCGAGGGCAGGGGGCGGGGCAGCAAGGTCGGCAACAGGTAAGGGGACAGGCTAGGGAACAAAGGGGAGCGGCGGCTTTGACCAGGAAAGAACGGCACATTGTGGCGCTGGACATCGGCAGCACGAAGACCTGCGCGCTGGTCGGCGAGCAGGACGACGACGGCAGCGTAAAATTTTCGGCGCTCGGCGCGGCCGAATCGAAAGGCTGGCGCAAGGGGCAGATCGTGAACCTTGACCTCGCGGTCAGCTCGATTCGCCGCGCGGTGGAAGAGGCGGAAACGATCGTCGGGGTGCCGGTGGAATCGGCGATGATCGGCGTCGCCGGCTCGCACGTGCGCGGCGTCAACAGCCAGGGCGGGATCACGCTCGGGTCGCGGCCGCGCGACGTGCAGCGAGAGGACGTTCGGCGGGCGATCGAGGCGGCGCGAGGCGT
>DATJRU010000154.1:0-20577 GCA_035504455.1 Vulcanimicrobiaceae bacterium | reverse complement strand
TCGACCGTGGTCTACGCGCATCCCGTGTGGTTCGCACGACACGGCTATAACGTGGCGATCCAGGACGTGCGCGGGCGCGGCGATTCCGGCGGCGAGTTCTACCCGTTTCGCCACGAGGCGCGCGACGGCGCCGAAACGATTGCGTGGCTGCGCGCGCGGCCCGAATCGAACGGCCGAGTCGGCATGTACGGCTTCTCGTATCAGGGCGCCACGCAGCTGCTCGCGGCGACGCAGCAGCCCGAAGGGCTCGCCTGCATCGCGCCGGGCATGACGGCGTGCGACCTCTATCACGGCTGGTTTTACAACAATGGCGCGCTACGGCTGGCGTCGTCGCTCGGGTGGGGCTTGCAGATGCTGAAGGAGGACACGCGCCGCCGGAAATTGCGCGAAGCGAGCGACCGCCTCGAACACGCCTGGGCGAATCCTGCGGCGCAGACGAGCGTACTGCCCTTTCGCGAGCATCCCGCGCTGCACGGCGAGGGCGTGCCGCGATACGTGCTCGACTGGTTCGATCATGACAGAGCCGCCTCACCGGCGGGCGAGGCTGGCGAATACTGGGCGTCGCTCGACGTGAGCCGAATGCTCGATCGCATCAACGTCCCCGCGCTGCATGTTTCCGGCTGGTATGACACGTATCTGAAGGGCAGCGTCGAGGGCTTTCTTGCGCTGACGGAGCACGCGGGAAACGCCGCGGCGCGCGAGCATCAGTATCTGATCGCCGGGCCGTGGCTGCACATTCCCTGGGGCGATCGCGTCGGCGCTGCGGACTTCGGCGCCGAGGCGCTGCTCGATACCGACGCGATCCTGCTGCGCTGGTTCAATCACTGGCTGAAGGATTCGGGCGAATTCGCGAGCGAGCCGAAGATCCGCCATTTCGTGCTCGGCGAAAATCGCTGGCGCGACGCGGACGCTTTTCCCACTGCCGCAAAGCATCGCTTATATCTGCACAGCGGCGGCCGCGCGAACTCGCGCAAAGGCGACGGGACGCTTTCACTCGCCCTGCCCGCGGGCGATGAGCCCTGCGACGTCTTTGTCTACGATCCGGAGGTGCCGGTGCTCGCGCCGGGCGGGCCGAGCGCTGCGAGCGGTCCGTTCGATCAAGCGACGCTGGAGCTGGGGAACAACGTACTGGTCTATACGTCCGAGCCGCTCGCAGAACCGCTTTATGTTTTCGGTTCGCCTCGCGTCATGCTGTTTTGTTCCAGCTCGGCGGCGCACACGGACTTTACTGCGAAGCTCGTGCGCGTGAAACCCGGCGGCGCGGCCGAATTCATCTGCATCGGCATCGCGCGCTCGAGCTATCTCTTTCGGGAGAAGGGATACTCGGTGGACAGGATTCATCCGTGGATTTTCCTGCTCGAACCGACGTCCTGCCGCTTCGCGCCGGGCGAGCGAATCCGGCTGGAAATCGCGAGCAGCGCGTTTCCGCTCTACGACCGCAATCCCGGCACGGATGTGCCCTCTTGCCGGGCAACGTCCTGGGACTGGCGCCGCTCGACGCAGTTCGTCTATCACGACGCCGAACGCCAGTCGGCGCTGGAGCTTCCGGTCCTCGAGGTGACACCGTGACCACGGGCCACAGCGTGCCGATGGTCGAGATCGAAGGCGTCGCGAAGCGCTACGGCAATGGCCAGCCCGTGCTGGGCGGGATCAGCCTCAGCGTCGCGAAGGGCGAATTCGTCAGCCTGATCGGGCCATCGGGCTGCGGCAAGTCGACCGTGCTGAAATTGATCTCGGGGCTGACGCAACCGACCAGCGGCTCGATTCGCGTGGACGGCATGGCGCCGCGCGACGCGCGCGAAATCGTGTCGTACATTTTTCAGGATGCGACGCTACTGCCCTGGCGCACCGTGGAGCAAAACGTCGCGCTCGGGCTGGAGCTCGAAAGCGTCGCAAAGCCTACGCGCGCGGAAAAGACGGCGGCGGCGCTCGACCTGGTCGGGCTGGCCCACGTCGCGAAATCGTATCCACGTCAGCTCTCGGGCGGAATGAAGATGCGCGTCTCAATCGCGCGGGCTCTGACCACAAGCCCGCGCCTGCTACTGATGGACGAGCCTTTCGCGGCGCTCGATGAAATGTCGCGCGACCGCCTCAACGAAGAGATTCTGCGCTTGCAGGCCGAGCAGAAGTGGACGGCTGTTTTCGTGACGCATTCGGTGGCCGAGGCGATTTTCCTCTCGACGCGGATCGTGGTGCTCGCGCCGAACCCGGGCCGCATTCGCGCGGAATTCGCGGTCGATTTGCCGAGGCCGCGCACGGCGGCGCTGCGCGATAGGGCGGAATTCGACGCGCTGGAGGTCAAGGTGTCGCACGCGCTGCGCGCCGCGCTCGTGCCCGAATCCGCTGCGGTGCCGTCATGACGCCGGGCGCGAAGCAACGGCTCGTGTATGTGGCAAACGCCGCGGCCGTGTTCGCGGCGCTGCTGATTTTGTGGCAGGTGGTGATCTGGATTTTCCGCGTGCAGCCGTTCATGCTGCCGTCGCCGTGGGCGGTCGCGAAGGCTTTCGTCGACCGCTTCGCCGCGATCCTGACCGCCGTGGAAATTACCGGCGAAGAATCCGCCGCGGGACTGGTGGCCAGCATCGCCGCCGGCGTGCTGGTATCGCTCGTATTCGCGAAGTCGCGCTGGGTGCGGCGCATGCTTTATCCGTATACGCTGCTGCTGCAGACCGTGCCGATCATCGCGATCGCGCCGCTGATCCTGATGTGGGTGGGCGCGGGAACGGCCTCGGTCGCGGTGATCGCTTTCATCATTTCTCTCGCCCCGGTGATCTTCAATACAACGCAGGGCCTGATCAGCGTCGATGAAAATCTGGTGAACCTCTTCCTGATGCACAACGCGTCGCCATCACAGATTCTCTTCAAGCTGCGGCTGCCGCACGCCGTGCCTTCGCTTTTCACCGGCATGCGCATCGCGAGCGGCATTTCGGTGATCGGCGCGTTCACGGGCGAGCTCTACGCGGGATCGAGCCGCGTTGGCGAGGGCGGCCTCGGCTATTCGATCCTGTACGCTTCGACGCAGCTGCAGACGGACTATCTTTTCGCGCTGGTCCTCGCGACGGCGATTCTAGGCTTCGCGTTTTTCTTCCTTGTCGTCTTTCTAGAATGGTATTTTCTGCACAACTGGCACGAATCGGCCCGCGTGGCGGAAGCCGAATCCGATTCCTAAGGCCCAGGAGGAAATTGATGCTGCGACTCGAAACCGAAACCGGCTGGTGGCTCGTGAGGCATCCCGACCACGCGCAATTGGCGGGCGCCTTCGCCGAGCGCTGGGGCAACGACAAATTCCTGCCGCCCGAGCCGCGCGCTCGCGTGCTGAAAGGCATTTCGCAGCATGACGACGGCTGGGCCGTGCGCGACGCGAAGCCCGAGATCACGCGCCAAGGCAAGCCGAGCGCTTTTTCGGTGGAACTCGTCGGAAAATATTCGGCGTTCGAGGAGATCGATCTGCCGGATTATCTCGCCGTGCGCGACCGAGCAGTGCGGCTGGCCGCGGCGGAAGATCCTTACGCCGGGCTGCTCATCCTGATGCACACGTACAACCTGCTGAGCGAGCACGCCGACCGCTCGACCATCGCGCCCGAGCAATTGCCGCTCCTCGACAAATTCCTCGGCGAGATGAGGGACTTCCAGCGCGCGCTTCGCCAGCAGATCGACGAGGATGCCGGCGTTCGCCCCGAGCACAAGACCGACGCCGCGATCCTCGACCACTTCCGCCTATTGCAAGCCAACGACAATCTTTCGCTGATGACGTGCGTGGACTTTCCCCGGCCGTCGCACCTGCTGCATCCCCTGCCGCTGCGCGATGGAGGATACGCGCGCGTCGAAGTGTGCTCCGCGGGACCGCGGCACTTCGTCCTCGAGCCGTATCCATTCAACGAGCTCTCGCTGACGTTTGAGTTTCCGGGGCGGCACGTGAAGGGCAAGCTGTTTCGTTCGGCGGACGAACTGCGCGAGCAATATGCGGCGGCCCCGGTGGAAACGCTCACCGTGACCATGAGCGCACACTAGAATCGAGCGCGCGAATAGTCTTCGTGGAAACCGGGAAAAGCAAACGGCGCGAGATGCCGACTACGCGCCCCGCGCCGCCGAATTTGGTCCGGCTAGAACTGCAAGCCGAGCGACATCTGAATTTCCCGGCCGCTGCCGATCGTCTTCACAACCTGACCGAGGCCCGTGGGGCAGAAGTAGAACCCGTTGCTCGCACTGGCGGTGCCGCAACCCGTGGCCAGCACCTGCGAGCCTTGCATCGGCAATTCGCTGAACGCGAGGTTCTGGTCGACGTTGTCGATCGGAATATCGAAGCTGGGGTGGTTAGTGAGGTTGAAAACGTCAAAACTGTATCGCATCGTGAAGCGGTCGTTGATCTTGGTTTGCTTCACAATCGAAAGGTCCGCCACCTTCTGCCACGACTGCCGGAAGATGTTGCGCTGGCCGCCGTTCTGGATGAAGTTGGTCTCGAACGTGTCGCCTGGGGGGATTCCGCCGTTCAGATCGCCTGGGGCGAGGATGGGCACGTCGAAGCACGAAGCTTTCAGGGCCGGGAAATCGAAGTTGTTGCCCACCGCGCCCGTCGTCGCGTTTTTCGGAGTGCAGCCCGGAGCGAGCGGCACGATCGGGTTCGTGATGCCGTCGTTGATACTGTAGTAGATGCTGCCGACGGCGCCCGAATAGTCGACCACGCTGTAAGGCTGGCCGCTTTGGATTGTGATCAAGCCCTGAACCGTCCAGCCGTCGGTGAACCTTCCCTCGATCGACGTCGGCGAGTAAAAGTTCGGAAGCTCGTAGTGGTAATCGATGTTGAAGATGTGCGTGCGGTCGAAGTCCGAATTGCCATAGCCGCCGCGGAGATCGAGCGGGTTGCTGCCGTTGTAGAAAAGCCCCAGCGCGCTCTGCTCGTCGAGTGAGTGAGAATAGGTATAAGAGACGCCGGCCTGCAACCCGTGGCTCAGGCGCTTTTCGACGTGCGCCTGCAGCGCATTGTAGGACGAAACGCCAGCGGCCGTGTATGACTCCGATTCACCCGCATAGCCAATGTACGGCACGCGTTCGTCGACGTTTCCGCCCTCCGAGTTGAGCTGCTGGAATGTTCCGTTCGGCAACTGCAACGGATTTTCGTCGAAGAACGCGTCCGGCGCCGTCTGGACGGTGTAGCCGTATGTCCAGAACTGTGCGTGCGGAGCTTCCGGGCAACTCGGGGTGCTCACACAGTTTGGATCGTTCAGCGCCGCTGTGCACACCGCGGCTGGACCGCAAAGCGGGTTCGTGGGCGTTGCGACTCTCGCCTGATTGAAGGGCAGTGGAATGATCTCGTGGCGGCCGAGGTTGCCGACGTAGCCGACGTCGATCGCCAGGTCGTTTCGCGGCTGCCACTGAATATCGAGCGTCTGGTTCATCGTGTAAGGCAGCTTGTTCTTCCGGTTATAGACGCCCAGGTAGAAGGGCTGTGCGCCCTCTTCCAATGCGCTGGCGTTCGGCAGCACCGGAAGGCCAGTGCCCGGGTCTATGGTGGTCGCGATTGTGTTGGGATTGCCCGACGGCGGGGGCTCGAGGGTGGCTCCCCACGGGTTGGATAGCGTCGTCTCACAAGTTTCAAACGTTCCCGGAAACTCAACCGGGCAGAATTGGGTACCCACGAAAGGTTGCTGCTGGTCGATCCCGAATGGGCCGCCCGGCGTGATGCTCTGGGCAACTGCGGGCGACAAGTAGGTGAAGAGCTCGCCGCGGTCGTAATACATGCCCCAGCCCGCGCGGACCACCAGCTTGTTGTTGAACATTTTGGGACTCCACGCCAGACCGATGCGCGGCGCGAAGCCCCACTGGCGGCCCGTGAGCGTTGAGTTGCTCACGCCCGGCGTACCGTGCGCACTGTTTCCGGCGACGATCAGGCCGCTCGACGTGATGGTGTCGCTTGCGGGATCGTAGGCGTACTTAGTGGGATCGAAGTTGAGAAGGAGTCCGTTCTTCTCCGTCAGGCCGCCTTCGTAGTCGAAGCGCAACCCGGCAGTGATGGAAATATTGGGCCTGAACTGAAACTTGTCCTGGATGTACTCGCCCGTTTCGTTCGCTCGCCAGTGGCGATTCGGATTGCCCGAAAGAAACAGCGTGCCGGAATAGACGTAGTCGTCCGTGAGCGTGCCGGTGAGGAACTGGTTAACGTCCTCGGACTCGATCATGCCGAGTTCGTTGCGGCGGTCGCGCGTATTGAGCTGCGTGTAGGAGAAGCTTCCGCCGAAGGTGATCGAGTGCCTGCCGATCGTCCAGATCGCATCCGCCGAAGGATTGAAGCGGTTCTGGAAAACACCTGTGAAGGCGCCCATCGATTCCGCCCCAGCGCCGATATTCAGGAGCGGCTGATAGGAAGGCGGCGTCGCTCCGTTAGAGCCCATCACTCCAGGCCAGTTGATGGTAAGGCCCGGAAAAACGGGTGAACCGAACGTGTTGATGGTGCAGTCTGCCGCGTCGAAATCGGTCAACGCCTGGCAGGCTGAGCCAAACTGCGCAGGCGTGAACGGCTGGGCGAGCGTGCTATAGGCCTTCTCGCGGATGAATCCGAATGTCTCTGTAACGCTTAAGTTGGGCTTCACCACCTGCGTGTGGTTGAGCGAAACCACCTGGCTTCCTGCGTCGAGGTGCTGCGTGAAGCCGGCGAGCGAGGAATAGCCGTACGGAGCAGTCGTCGGATCGTGCTGGTAGTAATACTTCGCAGCGAACGAATGCTTGCCGTTGGGATTCCAGTCGATGTCCGATACCGCCTGATCGGCCCAGAAAAACGCCTTCCCGGGAATCTCAGCGTCTTCGGGAAACGCTTCGATCAGTGCCGCGTTGGTAGTGTTGAGCTCGACGGCGTTGGGGTTCGCCGAGGGAATCAGGTATTGCCCCTTCAGCGGCCCATTCGGAAACTGATAGTTGAAGAACGTGTAGGCAATCGGGTTGATGTCGCCCATACCAAGGCCCACGGTCGGGTTCACCGTGCCATCATCCAACCCGAGAACGCCGAAGAGATTATTGTTGTTTCCGACGGCCGCCAGCGCAGCGGCGCTGCGATCGTTCGTCAGTCCCGCGGGCACAGTAATGCGCGAGATGCCGATTTCTTCGTCCGAGACGTGCGTGTGCTGATAGCTGCCGTAGAAAAACAGCTTGTTCTTGATAATCGGCAAGCCGATCGCGCCACCTGCTGTGTAGCGGTGCAGGCTCGGGTTCTTCTCGTCGTCGGGAATGTTCGGGTCAGCGTTGTAGTAGTAGGGATCGGCGTTGAGCCAGTTCGATTCGCGGTGGCCGTAAAGCTGGCCGTGAATGTCGTTGGTGCCGGAGGACGTGCTCATGTCGATGTGCGCGCCGCTGGTGGAGCCCTGCTGCGCGTCGTACATCGACGTGTTCACGCGAAGTTCCTGCAGCGTCTCGGGGGCGGGTGAAGGAATCGCCTCGCCGATCGCCAGGTACACCGAAGAGCTGCTCTGCACCGGCAGCGAGCTCAGCGCGGAGGAGGTGCTGACGCCCGTGGCGTTGACGACTCTGGCGGACGCCACCTGGCTCGTGGTCTTGCCGTTGAAAAGGTTCTTCGCGTCGACGCCATTGAGCAAGAATGTGTTGCTGGTGTCGCGCTGTCCATTGGCCCAGATCGGCGCGTTGCCGAGACCGCTGTTCGATCCGGTGCCGCCCGAAAGCTCGGCGCTGACGCCGGAGGAAAGAATCGCGACGCCAGTGAAGCTGCCCGTCGGCAATGGCACGGCATCGATCTGCGATTTGTCGAGAACGTAGCCGTTCGTCGTGTCGACGGCGTTGAGCAGCGGCGTTTCTTCGACAGTGACGGTTTGCGTCACCTCGCCGACTTTGAGCTGGGCGTCCACGGTGACGGTGCGGTTCGCTTGCACGAGAATCGACGGGATCTTCTGGCTCTCAAACCCATTGTGCGTGTAGGTGATCGTGTAGTTCCCGATCGGCAGGTTGACGATGTTGTAGGTGCCGTCTGAACCCGACATCACCGTGCGCGTGAGGCCCGTTTGGTCGTTGACCGCGGTAACGGTGGCGTCGGTAATCAGCGCGCCGGTTGAATCGCTGATCGCTCCAGTGATGCTGCCCAGGGTCTGCTGTGCTGGTGTGGAAAGTATGAGGACGAACGCGAAACAGAGTGAACAAAGGAAAACGAAAACACTTATCCGTCGAATCATCAAATCTCACCCTCCCCTGTAACGTTCCGAAAACACTTCGCCGGGATCATCGCGCGAGACGACAGAGCCTCACGATCGACCGTGGTGCAACGGTTGTGGCTTACCCCAATTGCAAATTCACATGTACTGGCCGGGAGAGTAGTCCAACTCGGACCCCGATAACAATGAATAGTTTTTTTCAGGCCGATCAGAAATTTCGATGTCCTGATGAAATATTTATGCGTGGAAAATCCCGGAAGTCCAAACTGCTTAATGACGATTGCTGCAACACGCGCCGCAATCCGTTTTGGGCCGGCGAGAGGCGCTCGGCCGAAGTCAGAAGAGCCGTCGCGACGGCAGCAGCGACTTGGGAAGTTCGGCGCTCACCGTGAACATGGGCTCGTTGACCACCTGGCTCATGTGCAGGTTCATCGCGACGCTGCACAGGACGTACGCGTGGATTGGCGTGAATCCCCAGCGATCGACGAGCAGGTCGATCATGCGCGACGTGGCGGCCCGGGCGGCGTCCACCGCATTCTCGGCCGATTCGACCACCAGCCAGGCATCGCCGCCCGTCTCGTTGCCACGGTAGACCCCGGATTCGACGACCGGCGCCGCAAGCCGCTGCTGCTTGTGCAGCCGGAACCGCAGCGAGACATCCGCCGGGCACTCGATGCCGTTGATGCACACCTCGCCGTCGCCCTGCGCGGCGTGCGCGTCGCCCGCGGAGAAGAGCGCCCCCGGATTGAGCACGGGGAGATACAGCGTCGCGCCGGTGCCTAGCTGGCGGACATCCATGTTGCCGCCGAAGGGCCCCGGTGGCCGCGTGCGAAACTCGCCGTCTTCGGCGCGCGCCACTCCCATCACGCCGCAGAAGGGACGCAGCGGCACGACCGCCGGCGCCAGCGAGCGGCTCACCGCGCCTTCCAGTTTCCAGTGGAAAAGGAAAGGCTCGTCGAAGCGCTGCTTCAGGAAGCCCAGGCCGGCGATCACGCTCGTCCAGCCCCAACCTTTGTGCGCGACTTTCAGGACATCGACCTGCAGGACGTCGCCGGGCTCGGCGCGATCGACGTAGATCGGGCCGGTGAGCGCATGGATGCGGGTACGGTCGATCTGCAGATATTCGGAAAGCGTGGTTTTCGGATTGACCTGCGAGCCGCTCGAATCGACGCATTCGAAGTGCACCGTATCGCCCGGCTGGATGTGCAGGCGCGGCTCGAGCGCTCGGTTCCAGACCGAATGCGTGGGACTGGCGGAAAGTTTGTGCTCGGCCATGGCGATTAAATCTCGACGGACATTTGCAGCTCGACGAGCGCGTTCTTCGGCAGCGCCGAAACGCCCAGGGCGGCGCGAACGTGGCGGCCCGCTTCGCCGAAGACATCGATCAGCAGGTCCGACGCGCCGTTGATCACGCGCGGCGAATCCTCGAATCCGGCGATTGCGTTGACGTAGCCATTCACGCTGATCACGCTCTTCACCAAATCCACCGTGCCGAGATGGCGCTTCAGCACCGCGAGCTGCGTCAAGGCGCACAGCCTCGCCGCGGCGTATCCTTGCTCGACCGTGCGGTTGGCGCCGACCGTGCCGGTGACGGTTCCGGAGGTGTCGGTCGAGATCACGCCCGCGAGAAACACGATGTTGCCCAGCGTTTTCGCGGAGACGTAATTGCCGCCCGCCGCCGGAGGCTGCGGCAACCCGATGCCAAGTTCCTGAAGCCGCGCTTCTGCGCCCATGGTGCGTTCCGCCTCCCTTTTCGGCAGAGAACTCTAGCATATAGATCAAATTTCTTGGTTGCCCGCGAAGGCCGCTGCGCTAGGATTGGCCATGCCACGCCCGCCAATTTGGCGCTGCGGCGCACCGGTGCTGCTGGCCGCGATGCTTTTCGCCGGCGCGGCGCTGCGGGCGAACGCACAGGATGCGAGCGCTCTCCCCGCCATCGGACACGCCACGCGCGAATCGCCCTCCGATCTCGAAATTGGCGGCGACCTCGCGGGCTTCCCGCCCGGGACGACGCGCTACCTCAGCCGCGAAGATTTGCTTGCTCTGCCTCAAGCAGTGCATACCGTTACCGGCGATCCGAACTTCAAAGGCCTTGGCCCGACGCGCGTGAGCGGCGTGGCCCTCTCGAATTTGGTGAAGCGATTCGCGGCGCCGGGCGCGGACATGGTGTTGGCGATTTGCGACGACAAATACCTCGCGCCGTACCCGCCGGACTACCGCCTGGCGCACGAGCCGCTGCTCGTCCTCGAAATCAACGGCAGAGGCCCTTCGGGATGGCCGAAGGACGAGGGCAGCGACATGGGCCCCTACCTCATCTCGAATCCCGACTTTAGGCCGCGCTACAAAATCCTCTCGCACGAAGAGGAAATGCAGATTCCGTGGGGCGTGGTGCGCATCGACTTTCGCAACGAGCGGCAAGTGTTCGGCGCGATCGCTCCTCGCGGCCCGCACGCAAATGATGCGAAAGTCCAGGACGGCTTCCGCATCGCCAAAGAGAATTGCTTCCGCTGCCATAACGACGGCGACGAAGGCGGACAGAAAGCGGGCGTCGCCTGGCAGGTGATTTCGGCGATCGCGCAGGGCTCGCCCGATTTCTTCATGGCCTATGTGCGCGATCCGAAATCGAATAGCCCGCAGGCGCAGATGCCCGGCAACCCTGAATATGACGACGCGACCCTGCACGCCCTCGCCGCGTATTTCCGGACGTTCGACGTGCTGAAGAAGCCCGCCCCGGGGGACAAACAGTGACGCTGCGCGCCTGCAAGACTCTGCTCGTTTTTTCCGTGGCGATTTTCTATACGCTCGTCGTGCTGAACAACACGACCGACTACGATTCGAATTACCAGTTCGTGCGGCACGTGCTGATGATGGACTCGACGTTCCCCGGCAATCACGGGATGTGGCGCGCGATCAATAGCCCGGCGCTGCACACGGCGTTTTACGCCGCGATCATCGCGTGGGAGGCGCTGGCGATGATTCTCTGCTGGTGGGGCGGCGCGCGGATGGCGGCTGCGGTGGGGAGCGCTGAGGCTTTCACTCGCGCGAAGAGCCTGGCGATTTTCGCGCTGACGCTCGGCCTGCTGCAATGGTCGGTCGCCTTTCTCAGCGTCGGCGGCGAGTGGTTCCTGATGTGGCAATCGAAGTCGTGGAACGGCCAGGACGCGGCGTTCCGAATGTTCACAGTGATCGGCATCGTCCTGCTGCTCGTCGCGCTGAAGGACGAAGACGAGCCCGCTTAACCTTCGCTTGCCGCACTCGCAGCCGCCACCTTATGGCGCGCGTGCAGCAGGAACCACAGCAGCCCCGCCGCAAGATACGCCACGAAAATATACGGCAGCTTGCCGTAAGGCCCTTCCGGCACCGGATACAGATTGCCGACGAGCGCGAGCAGCATCGCAAGGCCGCCCAGCCACGGAATCAACTTCGCGCCGATGTGGCGCATGCCCTTCTCGTGCAGGTAGTGCGGCAACGCGAAACACACCAGCGCGTACGTGACGATGAATCCATACGTCGCAAGCGAGCCGAACCAGCCGTAAACGTCCAGCCCGCCGACGCCGCGCGCCGCAAGAATCACGGCCGGCAGAAGCGAGGCGAGCGCCGAGACGATCACCGCGCGGCTGGGCGTTTCGTTGCGCGCGTGCGTCGCGCGGAGCGAGTCGTGCGCCAGGCCGTTGTGCGCCATCAGCAGGAGCACGCGCGCTGCCGCCGTGATGCAAGCGAGCGTCGCGGCGAAAAGGCTGATGAGCGCGCCGATATCGATCAGCACGCCGAAGACGGGCACGTGCACGACCACGGCCAGCACGCGCAGCGGCGCCTGGCTCGCACCGAGATCCTGCCCGACGGCGCGGAGGCCGACCACTTCGGTGTAGGCGCAGATCGTGAAAAACGCGCCGCCCAGCATCGCGCTCTGCATCACCGCGCGCGGAATCGCTTTCAGCGGATTGCGCGCCTCGGCGCCGAGCGTGGTCGCGCTCTCGAAGCCCACGAAACTGAAAATCGCGAGGACCAGCCCGAGCCGCAGGCCGCTGCCCGTCATCCCTCGCAAGTGAAACTGCGCAGCGTCGCCATGCAATCCACGGAGCGCAAATACCAGCACGATCACGATGCTGATGGCGGTCACCGAGGCAGCTTCGATCCACAGCATCAGGCGCGCCGAAATTTTCACGTCGCGGCAGGCGATCCAGGTCGAAACGGCAGTCACGCCGAGCGAAAGCAGCACGGTCGAAATCATGTGGCCGGTCGCGTCTCGCAGCAATTGATTCGCGTACTGGTAAAAGCAGCCGATGCAACTCGACCCCGCCGCCACGTAGGCGAGCAGCAGGCTCCACGCGGCGGTCGCGCCGAGCCACGGCGGCAGAATCATCGAGGCGTACGTGTAGAGCGATCCCGGCGACGACGAGTAGCGCGCGAATCGGCCGACGCACCACGCCACCAGCAGAATCGCGATCGTCGCCAGCACGTACGCGAGCCAGGTGCCGTTGCCCGCGAGCGCGCACACCAGCGGAATCGTGGCGACGGGCGTGGTGGTCGGCGCGATCGTGGAGATCGACTGCGCGAGCGTCTCCATCGGCGAAAGCGCCTCGCTGCGCAAGCCGTAAGATTTCTGCTGGATTTCCGCCGGGAATCGGCCGGGCGCTCGATCGCCCGTCTCGATGGGTTGGACTGGGCTGTCCATGGCGTACCATACAGGGCGCGCGCGAATGTTGCAAGCGACGCGGCGCAGGCGGCCGCGCAATCTTGCCGCGTCTCCATGCGCTCCGTGCTTTTCGGCGCATTCTGTGTTGAGTTGGGAAGCCGAACTCAAGCAAGGTCAAGCAATCGAGAGGTAATGCGTCGAGAAAAATCATTCGTCGGCTTTCGAGCGCTCGTTGCGGCGTGCGCGCTGTTGAGTTTCGCGGCGCCGGCATTGGCGCAGGACTCCTACATCTTCGCCAGCCCGAACACGAAGGCGTCGCTCACGGACGAAATCGCCCAGGCGAATCTTGCGTCTCCCGAGGAATTAAACGCGATCGCCGTCGCCGACCGCATCGCCTGCTCGATGACGGACGACGCCGAAATTTCGCCCGTGCTCGGCGTCTACGACGGTTCCTCGGAAAACTCGCTTTTGATCGAGTCGAATATTAAGCCGGACCAAACCGAGTATCTCGCTTCCCTGCTCGGCAAATACGAGCGCCAGGAATTCGTCCTCATCTTTTCGCCGCAATCCGCCGGGCACGACCGCCTTTGGACCATCCGAACGCCGGAAGGATTTGCCGCGGCGGCCTTGGCTGCGCGCGAGCTGCATCTGACGCCGCTCACCGTCCGCCACGCCGAGGACGAAATCGAAATCTGGCTCGTCGATATGGGCGATAAATTCGGCGACCGGCCGCGGCAGCTAGCGGCGCGACTCAAAGGCAGCGCCTCGTCGCGGGACGGCGCCACCGAGTTGCTCGGCGATGACGACCGCACGAAGGCCGCGGCCGTCTTCGACGCGAAAATCCTCGCATTCGAGCATCGGACGAGGCTCACGCTTTCATCGCTCCTCGCAACGCCAGCGTGGCGCGACGCTTCGACGCGCACCTGCAGCACCGAAGTGCCATACTGATCACCCGGGAGGCCCTATGCCCAGCATCCGTGCCGCGACCCTTTGCGTTCTGATCGCGATTCTTCTGGCGGTTCCGCGCGCATCCGGCGGCGACTCGTCGCTCGACGCACAGCGAGATGCCGCACTCGCGCGGGTCCAGGCATGTCTGCAGAGCAACAACGTGGCCAGCCGCCGGTGCAAGCACATGAATAAAGACTCCCAAACTTTGATGGACGTCTACCATCACGGCGACAAGACTGTGCTTCCGACCCTGCTGCGCCTCGGCTATCTGGGAGACTTCTTTCGCGAGGCGTTTCTATCCGACCCGGATGGATTTCTCACAACGTTCTCTCAACTCCCCGAGCCGGCGCAGCCACAAGCGGTGCGAAGCATTGACGACGCAAGATTCGGACTTTCGCGCCCGCAGTTCGATGAAATCCGCGCCGCCTTAACCGCCATTCCGCCCTCATCGCCGAACTACAAAATCGCCCAGCGGTTCCTTCGAACAGTCGAAACCGGCAATGCGTCGTTTCTTGTGAATTTCTTCCCGCCGAGTACTTTTCGCGATGATTTCAAGGTGCACTGGTTCACGAACGAATTTTACGCTCTCGGCCAAAAGCCCCTGTGGCCGCCGCCGGCCGATGGCACACCAATCTATCGAGTCACCGTCCTACCCGCTCGGTCTGCGCCGGAATCAGTTACGCTGACGATTTCGCCCGACGGCTCCGGCGAAACGAGATTTTGCGTCACCGATATCGACCGCCAAAGCTTGAGAGCCGATAGCACGCGTGCGATCACTGCGCAGCAAGTCGCTGCTTTCGAAGCCAGCGTAAAGCAGGCCCAGTTCTGGGAAATGTCGGCCGAACCTCCTCCATCCCTGGTCTATGGGTTGGATGGCGCCCAATGGATTCTGGAAGGCGTCGAGAACGGCAAGTATCACATCGTCGATCGATGGTGCCCGCGCCAGATTCCTTTCGGCAAACTGGGACAAGATCTGTTTGATTTGGCCGGCGCGGACTCACGCGGGGTTTGTTGACCTTGCGCAAGTCTTAGAACGTCACTCCGCCGCAATCCGCTGATCGGTTGCATTCGATTTGCGACGCGACGCCGCTCCTTCTTCCGTTGACGCGCTATCGCCGCCGCCCTATAGTGGCTGCTTTTATCGGGGACGATCGGGAGACGCCCGCTTGCTCGAGCGGATTTTTCACCTCCACGAAAACAAGACCACCGTCCGGCAGGAGCTGCTCGCCGGCCTCACCACTTTCATGACCATGGCCTACGTGGTCGTGGTGAATCCGCGGATCCTTTCCGAAGCCGGCATGCCGGTCGACGGGGTGCTCTTCGCCACGTGCGCGTCCGCGGCGATCGCGACGCTGGTGATGGGCCTTTGGGCGAATTATCCGATCGCGCTCGCGCCGGGGATGTCGCTGAACGCGTATTTCACGTACTCGATCGTGATCCAGCGCGGCGTGCCCTGGCAGACGGCGCTCGGCGTGGTCCTGCTGTCCGGCCTGCTGTTCCTTCTCCTCACGCTTACCAATATCCGCGAGCAGATCGTCAACGGCATCCCCGACTGCCTGAAATATGGCACGGCGGCGGGGATTGGCCTGTTCATCGCGTTCGTCGGCTTCCGCAACGCGGGCATCATCGTCGCGAATCCGTCGACGTTCGTCGCGCTCGGGAAAACGTCCGATCCGCAAGTGATTCTCGCGGCCGTCGGCGTCGTGCTGATCGCGATCCTGATGGCGCGGCGCGTGGGCAGCGCGATTCTGCTAGGGATCGTCATCATCACGCTTGTCGGCATTCCGCTGAAAGTCAGCCAATGGCCGACGCACCTCTTCTCGTGGCCGCATCCATCGGGCACGCTTTTCAAGCTGGATCTGCGGTCGGCGTTCAAGCTCGGCCTCGGCGAACTGGTCTTCGTTTTCTTTTTCGTCGATTTATTCGACAACGTGGGAACGCTCGTCGGCGTGTGCGAGCAGGGCGGATTCCTGCGCGACGGCAAGCTGCCTCGCGCCAGCCGCGCGTTGCTGGCGGACGCCTTCGGCACCATCGTCGGCGCGCTCACCGGCACATCGACGGTCACCAGCTACATCGAGAGCGCGGCGGGCGTGGCCGCGGGCGCCCGCACCGGCCTCGGCAATCTGCTGATTGCAGCGCTTTTCGTCGGAGCGATGTTCTGCGCGCCGATCGTCTCAGCGATTCCATCGTACGCCACCGCGCCGGCGCTGATTCTCGTCGGCGCGCTGATGTGCGGCGAAGTGGCCAAAGTAAAGTGGAGTGACTACACCGAGTCCGTGCCCGCGTTTCTCACGGTGATCGGCACTCCGCTCACATTCAGCATCGCCACCGGCCTGAGCCTCGGCCTGCTGTCGTTCACGTTCCTGAAAGTGTTCACGGGGAAATACAAGGAGATCAGCCCGCTGATCTGGGTCCTCAGCGTCCTGTTCCTCCTGCGCTACGCGTTCCTGAGCCACGAGTAGCGGGCGCCGTAGCGCCGGCGTCCCGCCGGACCAGATTTGCAAGGAGTGTGCAAACGATGCATCGCTTCGTCGGAATTCTCGGAATGCTCACGATGCTGTCGCTGGCCTACATTTTCTCGACGGACCGGCGCGCGATCCGTACCAAGACGGTCGCCTGGGGCCTGGGCCTGCAGATCGCCTTCGCGTTTCTGGTCATGCGCTGGGAGACGGGCCGCTACATCTTTCAGCGCCTCGGCGCCGCCGTGAACTGGTTCCTCGATTTCGCCTACTACGGCTCGTCGTTCATTTTCGGCGACCTCGGGCTGAAGAACTCGCCGAAGGGCTTCTACTTCGCTTTCCAGGTGCTCCCGACGATCATTTTCATCGCCGCGGTTTTCGCTCTCCTCTATTACTTCGGCATCATGCAGATCGTGGTGAAGGCGGCCGCGAAAATCATGACCGCGCTGATGGGCGCGAGCGGCGCCGAGTCGCTCAACGTCGCCGCCAGCATCTTCATGGGACAAACGGAAGCGCCGCTGACGATCCGCCCGTTCCTGCCCGAAATGACGAAATCCGAACTGATGACCGTCATGACCAGCGGCATGGCGCATGTCTCCGGCGGCATGATGGCCGCCTATATCGCCTACGGCGTGAAGGCCGAGCACCTGCTCGCCGCCGTCATCATGACCGCGCCGGGCACGATCCTGATGGCGAAGATGCTGGTGCCCGAAACCGAAAAACCGCTCACGGGAGGCCGCGTCGAGATGGCCGAAATGGAGAAGGACATCAACGCGCTCGGCGCTCTTTCGCGCGGCACCATCGACGGGCTGCACCTGGCCCTGAACGTGGCTGCCATGCTCGTCTCCTTTATCGCGCTGATTTATCTCGTCGACGGCTGCTTCGGCGCCGCGCACAATTTCCTCGCGGGACACGGCATGGGCTGGTTTCCCTCGAGCCTCGAGCAGATTTTCGGCTGGATTTTTTCGCCGGTCGCATGGGTGATCGGCATTCCCTGGAAGGATTGCCACACCATCGGCGACCTGCTCGGCTTGCGAATGGTGACGAACGAGCTCGTCGCCTTTCAGCGGCTCGGCCCGATGCAGGGCGCGCTCGATCCGCGCTCCTTCACGATCGCGACCTTCGCGCTTTGCGGCTTCGCGAATTTCAGCTCGATCGGCATTCAGATCGGCGGCATCGGCGCGCTCGCTCCCAATAAACGCTCGGACTTGGCGCGCTTCGGCATCCGCGCGATGCTCGCGGGCACCATGGCCAATCTGATGTCCGCCTCGCTCGTTGGTATCATGCTCAGATGAGCCAACGGGCCCCTAAGCTGGACAAGTCGAAAACAGGAAGTAGCGGCGAATTCGAGCGCTCAGCCCGCGCCGCGAAGTACGTCCTCTCAAAGACGAAGCTGCGCCCGCAAATCGGCGTCGTGCTCGGCACCGGCCTCGGCTCGTTCGCCGACGAACTTGCCAGCCCGGCGCAGATTCCCTACGCAAAGATTCCCGGCTTCCCTCGCTCCACCGTCGACGGCCACACCGGGCGGCTCGTCGTCGGCAAGCTCGGAGACGTCCCCGTCGCCGTGATGCAAGGACGCGTGCATCTCTACGAAGGCTATGCCGTGAAGGATGTCGCTTTCCCGATGCGCGTTTTCCGGCAGATCGGCATTCGCGCGGTCGTCCTTACCAACGCCGCGGGAGCGATCAATCTCGACTACGCCTCGGGCGCGCTGGTAATGATTCGCGACCACATCAACCTGCAAGGCGCAAACGCGCTGGCCGGGCCCAATGACGAGCGATTCGGTGTCCGCTTCCCCGATATGACGCAGGCCTACTGCAAGCGCTATCGCGAAATCGCGCTGGCCGAAGCCAAGCGGCTGGGCATCGCGCAGCATGAGGGCGTGTACGGGGCGATGCTCGGACCGAGCTTCGAGACGCCCGCTGAGATTCGCTTCCTCAAGGCGATCGGCGCCGATCTCGTCGGCATGTCGACGGTGCAGGAAGTGATCGCGGCGCGCCACATGGGCATCCGTGTCCTCGGAATTTCCTGCGCCACGAACATGGCCGCCGGAATCCTCGACCGCGAACTCAACCACGAAGAAGTCCTCGAAACCGGCGAGCGCGTCCGCGGCCAGTTCGTCGCGCTCCTCCGCGCCGTCCTCCCCCGCATCGCCGCGGACCTCGGATGACATGTGCCGTAGCGGCGTCTCGCATGGATCGGCGGTTTTTTTCTGCGCACCGATGCTCTGGGTTTTCTCCGCTTTACTCAGCGTCCTCTGCGCCTCTGCGGTGAGCCTCGACTTTCTCGGTCAGAATGGGGGCAATCAATTGGTCGAATCAGCAATTTGAGGCAGCCGCCCGTGGCCCCTGCGCTACAATTGCATTGGCCATCCGGCGCGTTTTGCCTGCATGGAAGAACACGTGCGGCCGCGCCCGGCGGCGTTTGCGACTACGATGCAGAATGCTTTCATGGCGCGGGCCATCGAGCTCTCGATCGAAAATGTCCGCTCGGGGCGCGGCGGCCCTTTCGCGGCGGTCGTGGTGAAGGACGGCAAGCTGATCGCCGAAGGCTCGAATTGCGTCACCTCGACGAACGATCCGACCGCGCACGCCGAGGTCGTCGCGATCCGCGAGGCCTGCAAAAAGCTCGGCTTCTTCGAGCTTGCCGGCTGCGAGATTTACACTTCGTGCGAGCCGTGCCCGATGTGCATGGGCGCGATTTACTGGGCGCGGCCCGATCGCGTCTATTTCGGGAATACCGCCGCGGACGCCGCCGAAGCCGGATTCGACGATTCGCTGATCTATCGCGAACTTTCCCATCCGCTCGCGCAGCGAAAAATTCCGATGATCCAGATGATGCGCGACGAAGCGCTCGAAGGATTCCGCGCCTGGCTGCGCAAGCCCGACAAGGTTCCCTACTAAACGGCAACTCGAAGCGACGACGCGAACATGACCAAGCCGACGACCTCTCGCCTGATCGGAAAGCCCGTGCAGCGCAAAGAAGGGCGCGAGAAGGTGACCGGCGCCGCGCGTTACGTCGACGACATCACTTTTCCGGACATGCTGCACGGCACGACCGTCCGCAGTGCTGTCGCGCGCGGCAGAATCCTCCGCATCCATTTCGGCGACGGCATTCCGTGGGACGAATTCACGATCGTCACCGCGAAAGACATTCCCGCGAAAAATTGCGTGGCGCTGCTGATCGAAGATCAGCCCTGCCTCGCCGACGGCGTCGTGAATCACCCGGAAGAGGCTGTCGTCCTGCTCGCGCACCGCGATAAATATCTTCTCGAAGAGGCGCGCCGCGCCGTGCGCGTCGAATACGAGCCGCTGCCCGCCATCTTCACCATCGAAGACTCGCTCGCGAAAAAAGAGATCATCTGGGGCGCGGACAATATCTTCAAATCGTTTCTCGTCGAAAAGGGCGACGCCGACGCCGCCATGGCGACCGCCGAAATCATCGTCGAGGGCGAATACGAAACCGGCGCGCAGGAGCAGCTCTACATCGAGCCGCAAGGCATGATCGCGCGGGCGAGCGCCGCCGAAGGCGTCACCGTCTGGGGCTCGCTCCAGTGCCCCTATTACGTTCACAAAGCGCTGAAGGGAATTTTCGGCGAGCCGCCCGAGCGCATCCGCGTGGTGCAGACGGAAACCGGCGGCGGCTTCGGCGGCAAGGAAGAATATCCCTCCATGCTCGCGGGCCACGCGGCGCTGCTCGCGCTGAAATCTGGCAAAGCGGTGAAGATGATCTACGACCGCGCGGAAGACATGGCCGCCACCACCAAGCGCCATCCTTCGCGCACGCGCCATCGCACGGGGCTCACTCGCGACGGCAAGCTTGTCGCCATGGACATCGACTTCACCATCGACGGCGGCGCATACGAAACGCTTTCGCCGGTCGTCCTTTCGCGCGGCACCATTCATGCCGCCGGCCCGTATCTCTGCCCGCATGTCCGCGTGCGCAGCCGCGCCGTCGCCACCAACATGCCGCCTCACGGCGCCTTCCGCGGATTCGGCGCGCCGCAAAGCGTCTTCGCGCTCGAGCGCCATATGGACCGCGTCGCCGATGCCATTGGCATCACGCCCGAGGAATTGCGCCGCCGCAATTTCATTCACCAGGGCGAAACGCTCGCCGTCAGCCAGGTGGTGCGCGAAAAAGTCGACATGGACAAGCTGATGACGCGCGCGTTCGAGCTCAGCGATTATCACGCAAAGCGCGCCCGCTTCTGCGCCGAGAACGCCCGCGGTGGCGCGATCCAGCGCGGCATCGGGTTCGCCGCGTTCCTGCATGGCGCCGGATTCACCGGCTCGGGCGAGGAATATCTCGCGTCTGAAGCGGCCATGGAAGCCACGGCTGAGGGGCGCGTGCGCGTCTTCGCGGGCAGCACCGAGATGGGCCAGGG
>DATJRU010000153.1:0-28312 GCA_035504455.1 Vulcanimicrobiaceae bacterium | reverse complement strand
CGCTGGCCGCCGGCACGCCGATCAATCCCGCCGCGCTGTACGCCACAAACTCCGCCACATCCAACGGCACGCCCGCGATCCCCACGCCGCCCACCAGGTGCCCCGACTTAAAGATCGGCACGCCGCCTGGATTCACCGCGTTCGCGTCGCTGTCGTCCACGTCGACTTTGCCCGTGATGATGCCCAGCCGGTCCGGCAATCCGTTGATCGTCGTCGCCGTCGGAATCGTTTGCCCCGGCAAATAATTGCTCGATAGCGGGCACCCGCGATTGGTGTTCTCGATCCCATAGAGCGCGGCGTTCGGTGTGTTCTCGATTCCCGGTGGGAAGTGAATTCCGCTTATGTAGCGCACCGTGCGCGACGATAGCGGCGCCTGGTCGTTGCTGAAAAACGAGGCCGTCCGCGCCAGCGACACCGCCAGTTCGCCCGTCGGCACGGCCTGGCTGAAATTTCCAGTGGACATCGCCGGCATGCTCGCGCCTTCCCACACGGCGAGAATGTTGCCTAGTCGGTCGGTCACCGCGATCGCCATCGTGCCGGAGTTGGCCGTGGCTGCGGCCGTCTGCACGATCGTCATCACGTCACTCTGCGTGAGGAATGCGGAGCCTGCCGGTGGCTGTGGATACTGCGTGCCGCCCGGATCGCCCGAGCCAGAGCCGCTTGAACTGCTGCCGCCTCCGCACCCGCAAATCGCCACAAGCAGCAGCACGCACGCGGCAATCACTCGTACGAGAGGAAAGGGCCTTGGCAATCGGCGGGCCGGCGCCTTGCACATGGTCATTATTCTTACCACAGCCGCCGAGCTTCTCAAACTAGCCGCAACGTCACGGCTCAACTTGTGCCAACATAGGCGCACCAAGAGTCCGAGGAATTCACGTGGGAATGTCCGGAATGATGGGCGCGATGCGTTCGATGTGGCAGGACGCATCGGTCGTCAAGCAAAAGGTCAAGCCCGGGACGGGCAAGCGCATGTTCAAGTTCGCGCTGCCCTACTCGGGCCTTCTCGCGCTGTTTTTGCTGGTCGTGATCATCGACGCTGTCGCGGGAATCATCAATCCGCTGATCTTTCGCGACGTCATCAACAACGGCATCCTCAAGGGCAACGTCCACCTGATCGTGCGCATGTCCATCCTGGCGGGCGTTATCGGATTCTCGGACGCGGCGTTGGGCGTGGGGCAGGCTTTTCTTTCTTCGACGATCGGCGCCCGCATCGTCCTCTCGCTGCGCGCAAAGCTCTTCGCCCACATCCAGCAAATGCCGCTGGCATTCTTCACACGCGCGCAGACGGGCGCTCTGGTCAGCCGCCTGAATACGGACGTCAGCGGCGCGCAGAGCGCGTTTACCGATATCCTCTCGAACGTCGTCGGCAATCTCATCAGCGTGGTCCTTTTGCTCGGCGCGATGTTCGCGCTCTCCTGGCAGATCACGCTCGCGGCGCTCATTCTGGTGCCGATCTTCGTCTTTCCGGCCCGCTTTTGGGGACGCAAACTCCAGGCGATCGCCCGCGAGAGTTACGGCCTCGTCGCTGAGATGAACAGCCTCATGGTCGAGCGCTTCAACGTGGCCGGCGCGCAGCTCGCAAAGCTGTTCGGCCGCCCTCGTGACGAAAGCCAGGCCTTCGAATCCAAAGCCGCGCGCGTCTCGCAAATCGCCGTCAGGCAGGCGATCTACGGGCGCCTGTTTTTCACGGCGCTGATGATCACCGGCACGTTCGCCACCGTCTTCGCCTTCGGCTGGGGCGGGGTTCTCGCCGTCGAGCATAAGCTCGATCTCGGCACAGTCGTCGCGCTCGTCTCGTACTTGACGCGCCTGTACGCGCCGCTCACGGGCCTCTCAAACATTCAGGTGAGCGTGATGACCGCGCTCGTCTCCTTCGAGCGCGTCTTCGAGGTGCTCGACCTCGAGCCCATGATCCGCGAAAAGCCGGGCGCCGTCCCGATTCCGCCCGGCCCGGCGCGAATCGAATTCGATCGCGTTTCGTTCCGCTACCCGACGCCGTCCGAAGTGTCGCTCGCATCGCTCGAATCGATCGCCGTACCCGACAAAACGCCGGAGAAAACCGTCCTGCACGACATTACGTTCACCGCCGAACCCGGCCAGCTCGTCGCTCTGGTCGGCCCTTCCGGCGCGGGCAAAACCACGATTACGCAGCTCGTCCCGCGGCTTTACGACGTGCAAGGCGGCTCCGTCGCAATCAACGGGGTCGACGTTCGCGACGCGCAGCTCGAAAGCCTGCGCCAGCACATTGGCACCGTCACGCAAGACGCGCACCTCTTTCACGACACGATCCGCGCGAACCTGCTCTACGCCAAACCCGAGGCAACGGAGGCCGAGCTCACCGAAGCCCTGCGCGCCGCGCAAATCCTGCCGCTCATCGAATCGCTGCCGAAGGGGCTCGAAACGCTCGTCGGCGACCGCGGTTACCGCTTCTCCGGCGGCGAGAAGCAACGCCTGGCCATCGCGCGCCTGCTCCTCAAGGCGCCTGACATCGTGATTCTCGACGAAGCCACCGCGCATCTCGACTCCGAGTCCGAAGCCGCGATCCAGAGTGCGTTCGAAGTCGCTCTGCGCGGCCGCACGTCGCTCGTCATCGCGCACCGCCTCTCCACCATCCTCAAGGCCGACCAGATCCTCGTGGTACAGGACGGCCGCATCGTCGAGCGCGGCACCCACTCCAAACTCGTCGATAGCCCCGGCCTCTACTCCGAGCTTCATCGCCGCCAGTTCGCCCACGCGGCGCAGTAGGACACCGGCGGGCGTCACACCGGTCCAAAACCGCTTGAAGACCTCTGGGAACTGTGATAACCAAGCAGTACCCGAATCGAATCCGAACCCGGGCCAACGAGACACGAGGGGATGTCCCCCGCACCCCAGATTCTCCGCCGACGTGCACCTCTCCGGGTCACGGCGTACTTTTCTCTGCTCGTTCTTGCAATTCTTTGCTCCGCCCTTTTTGCCAAGCCCACGTCGGCGCACGCACTCGCGCGTGCCGCCAGCCACGCGAGGAAAGCGCACCACCGGTCGCACAGAACGCGTGCGCACCGAAACATCCGCAGCCATCGCGCAAGACGCGCAAGCCGGCGCCGGACGCCAGCCCACAAATCGCGTGCATCGAATAGCAGCGCCCTTCGCGGCGCTTCCCAGCACGTCGCAAACGCCGCCCTTTTGCCCGCCGCGCTGGCCCGGCGGCCCCAGTCGCAGTCAGCGCAGCAGGAGCGCTTGCCGCAATCAAAGCCGATCCGCACCGCCGCGATCGAAGGAACGATTCGCGACCTGAACGGCCACGCCATCGTCGGCGCCACCGTTTCGCTGCGCAATATCGACACCGGCGCGACCCGCGAACAAACTGCCACAGCCGACGGCGTCTTCCGCGTGATCGATTTGCCTCCCGGAAACTACGAACTGAAAATCACGCATGACGGCTACACCTCCTACGAGGAATCCGCCGTCAGCCTCGCAGCAGGGCAAGTCATCGAGCGCGACGTGAAGCTCACGCCCACCGCGCCCACCGTCGCGCCGCTCCAGCACGTGCCCGAAGTGCCCGAAATAAAATCGGCCGCCACGCCGCCCTCCACCACGCCTCCGTCACCGCCGGAACCACCCTATTCCGGCGTGGTCCAGCGCCTCGAAAGCGGGCAGCCGCCCGCTCCGGAAATTGCGCCCGCGCTGCCCCTTCCGCCTGCCGGCAAAGTCTTCGTCCCCGAACCGGATCGCTGGACCATCGCGATGCCCGACTGGGACCGCTACGGCATCGGCAACGAGCGCCCCTACGTCAAGAGCCGCACCTGGGATCCCTTCGATCGCAACAAGCTGAAGGGCGACTATCCCGTCTTCGGCCAGCAAACCTTCTTCAATTTCACGGGCGCGAGCGACACCTTTCTCGACGGCCGCCGCCTCCCCACTCCCAGCGACATCAGCACCGCGCGGCCCGGCGAGCCCGGTTTCTTCGGCAAGGGCGATCAGCTATTCCTCGATCAGGAGTTCCTCTTCTCATTCGATCTGTTTCACGGCGACGCGTCGTTTCGCCCCATCGATTGGCAGATTCGCGTGACGCCCGTCGTGAGCCTGAATTATCTCGACGTGCAGGAGCAGGGCGTCGTCAACATCGACGTGCGCAAGGGCACCACGCGCTTCGATTCGCACGTAGGTCTACAGGAAGCGTTCGGCGAAATAAAGCTCCACGACCTCAGCCCGAATTTCGACTTCATCTCCGTCCGCGCCGGCATCCAGGAATTCAACAGCGATTTCCGCGGCTTTTTGTTCGTCGATCACCAGCCGGGCGTGCGATTCTTCGGCAATTACGACAACAACCGCTGGCAATACAATCTCGCCTACTTCAACTTCCTCGAGAAAAATACCAATAGCGACCTTAATTCCATGGCGCTGCGCAAGCAGCAGCTGATCGTCGCCAACGTCTACAAGCAGGATTTTCTGACGCCGGGCTACACCGCGCAGTTCAGCGTCCACTACAACATCGACCAGGCCACCATCCACTACGACGACAACGGCTTCCTCGTGCGCCCGTCACCCATCGGCACCGTCGTTTCCGGCGGCCTGATTCGCGCGCACGCTATCCACGCCGCCTACCTCGGATTCACAGGCGACGGTCACATCGGCCGGCTCAACATCACGAACGCCTTCTATCAGGCGCTCGGCACGGACAGCTACAATCCGCTCGCGAATCGCGCCGTCACGATCAACGCGCAGTTCGCCGCCACGGAGCTTTCGATCGACAAAGACTGGGCGCGCTTCAAGATTTCCGGAATGTACGCCTCCGGCTCCGCCAAACCGGGCAGCGGCCGCGCGCGCGGCTTCGATTCCATCGACGACGAGCCCGACTTTGCCGGCGGCATCTTCAGCCTCTGGGACCGCGAAGGCATCCGCCTCACCGGCTCGGGCGTGCTGCTCACCTCGCCGGACAGCATGCTGCCTGACCTGCGCTCGAGCAAGTTCGAGGGCCAGTCGAACTTCGTCAATCCCGGAATCTTCCTGATCAATGCCGGAACCAATCTCGATCTCACGCCCAAGCTGAAGGCTTTCGTGAATGTGAATTATCTCCAGTTCATGCGCACCGAGCCGCTCCAGCTGCTGCTCTTTCAAGGCAATATTCACCGCCCGATCGGCTATGACTACAGCGTCGGCGTGCGTTACCGGCCTCCTCTGACCGAGAATTTCTCGATCAGCGCCGGCGCGGCCGGCCTCACTCCCGGTCAGGGCTTCCGTGACATTTACGGCGGCAGGACTCTGTTTTCGCTGTTTACGGATGTACGTTTTCAGTTCTAATTGCGGCTCGCGGCCTTTGCGCCGGACACCAGGAGATGGAGTGAACTTTCGGGGCCAATCCAAAAGAGACTGGAGGCGCCGTGCGCTGCTTCCCGCGCTGCTGCTGGCGCTCGCCGTTTTTCTGGCGCTGCGGGCGGACGCCGGCCCCGGCGCGCAGATGCAGAACGATCAAGCGCCGAGCGTACAAAACGGCGAGTCTCACTCTCTTCAGTCCAGCCCCGAAGGCCAGTCGCAGGCCGACGTCGATCGCAAGAATTCCGGCTGCGTGAGCTGCCACACCACCACCGATCAGCCCACCATGCACCCGACCGGCACCGTGCGCCTCGCCTGCATCGATTGCCACGGCGGAGATTCCGCCGTCCACGTTCCCTCCGGCGCCCCGCAAGGCTCCGCGCAATACGAAGACGCCAAAAATCGCGCCCATCCCAAGTCGACCAATCCTGAATTCGCCCGCACCTCCGCGAATCCTGTTCGCGCTTACACGGCGTGGCTGCGTGAAAATTACGACTACATCCGCTTCATCAACCCGGGCGATCTGCGCGTCGCTCCGCAAACCTGCGGCCAGGCCGGCTGCCACGTCACCGAAGTCCGCCGCGTGCAAACCAGCATGATGACCACCGGCTCGATGCTCTGGGGCGCCGCGCTGTATAACAACGGCTCCTTCCCGCTGAAAAATTCGCGCTTCGGCGAAAGCTACTCCGTCGACGGCACGCCGCAGGCGCTGATCCAAGTACCGCCTCCCACTCCCGAGGAGACCCGCACGAAAGGCATCCTCCCGGAAATCACGCCACTCGAGCGCTGGGAAATTTCGCAGCCCGGCAACGTCCTGCGGGTCTTCGAGCGCGGTGGCGAGAAAAAAGCCGAAATCGGCAACCCGATTCCGGGCGAGGACGACGGCGAGCCCGACGACAAACTCAGCGATCGCGGCTTCGGCACCGAACTCCGCACCGATCCCGTTTTTCTCGGCCTGCAAAAAACGCGCCTGCTCGATCCGCTCCTCTATCTCCCCGGCACCAACGACGAGCCCGGCGACTATCGCGGCAGCGGCTGCACCGCCTGCCACGTCGTCTACGCCAACGACCGCTCGCCCGATCATTCCGCCTCGTACTCGGTCTACGGAAACATGGGACAAACCGCCACCACCGATCCCACCATCCCGAAACTCGAGCCGGGGCACCCGATCCGTCACACGTTCACGCGCGCGATCCCCTCGAGCCAATGCATGGTCTGCCATGTCCATCCCGGCACGAACATGGAAACCACCTATTTTGGCTACACGTGGTGGGACAACGAGGCCGACGGCGAATTCATGTATCCGCACGAGCAGCGCAATCCGACCGAGGAAGAAAAGTATCAGGTCTCGCTCCGCAATCCCGAGCCCGCCGCCGCGAAAGGCTTGTGGTCCGATCCGAAATTCCTCTCGCAAGTCGTGGGCAGCCCCGAATTCAACAAGCAGCTAAAAGTCACTCAATTCGCCGATTTTCACAGCCACGGCTGGATCTTCCGCGCCGTCTTCAAGCGCGACCGCAAAGGCAATCTGCTCGACGCCGACGACAAAGTCGTCTCGCCCGGCGATCCGCAAAAATTCAGCAAAGCCGTGCACCTGAAAGACATTCACCTCGAAAAAGGCATGCAGTGCATCGATTGCCACTTCGAGCAGGATAATCACGGCAACGGCAACCTCTACGCCGAGCCGCGCGCCGCCATCGAGCTCGACTGCATCGATTGCCACGGCACGATCGACAAGCACGCCACGCTCATCACCTCCGGCCCCGCCGCTCCCAATGGCGGCACGCATCTTGAAATGCTCCGCACGCCGTGGCGCGAGCGCCGATTCGAATGGCGCGAAGGCAAGCTCTACCAGCGCTCCATGATGGACCCCAAGCTCGAATGGGAAGTCGTCCAGACGCTCGACACCATCACGCCCGGCAACCCGCACTACAGCGAAAAATCGCGCTGGGCCAAGACCGTTCAGGTCGACGGCAAGACGTGGGGCAACGTTCCCGGCGATTCATCGCGCCTCGCGCATCCCAACAGTAAAATGACCTGCTACGCCTGCCACACCTCGTGGACCACCAACTGCTGGGGCTGCCACCTTTCCATGATGGCGAATCAGCGCAAGCCCATGCTGCACAACGAAGGCCTCATCACGCGCAATTGGACGAGCTACGCCTTCCAGGTGCTTCGCGACGACGGCTTCATGCTCGGCATCGACGGCACCGTCACCGGCCACCGCGTCGCGCCCGCGCGTTCGTCGTGCGCGATTCTCGTCAGCTCGCAAAACGCCAACCGCGAGTGGCTCTATTACATGCAGCAGACCGTTTCCGCCGAAGGCTTCGCCGGCACCGCGTTCAGCACGTTCGTCCCGCACACGGTGCGCTCGAAAGAAACAAAGGGCTGCGACGATTGCCATCTCACGCAGGCCAACGACAACAACGCCTGGATGGCGCAAGTGCTCCTCCAGGGAACGAATCTCGTCAATTTCATGGGCCGCTACATCTACGTCGCCGACGGCAAAAAAGGATTCGACGCCGTCGTGGCCGCCGAGCATGACGAACCTCCCGCCATCATCGGCAGCTACCTCCAGCGCCTCGCCTATCCCGACGACTATCGCCGCCACGTCGCCGCCGGCCGCGAGCTCAAGCACGCCATTCATCACGAGGGCGACGTTCTTGCTGTGCAGCTCCGCGGCGAGTATCTCTACGCCGCCACCGGCAAGGGCGGCCTGCGCGTATACGACGTCGCGAATATCGACAACAAAGGCTTCTCGGAAAAAATGACCACGGCGCCCGTCTCGCCGATCGGCCAGCGCTTCTATCTGAAGACGAAAGACGCGCTCGACGTCGCCAGCCCCTCGACCCTCGCCCTCGATCCCGCGCGCTCGAAAAATCCGGCCAACGAAGAAGGCCCGATCCATCCGATCTACGCCTTCCTCTACGTCGCGGACAAGGAAGAAGGCCTCGTCGTCGTCGGCGATCCCAACGTCAAAGGCAAAAGCCCCGGCGTCAGCACGCTGCTCGACGGCGATCCGCGCAATAATTTCCTGAAACGCGCGCTGGCCTTCAATCCGGGTGGCATTCTCAATGGCGCGCACCGCATCGCCATCGCCGGGGTCTACGCCTACATCCTCTGCGATCGCGGCATCGTCGTCGTCGACCTCGATAATCCGCTCGCGCCGCGCGTCACCGCCACGATCGGCGCGCCCGATCTCGTCGATCCGCAGGGCATCTCGATCCAGTTCCGCTACGCCTTCGTCGCCGATCGCCAGGGCCTCAAGGTGCTCGACGTCACCGCGCTCGATCAGCCGAAGTTCGTCCAGGGTGCGCTCGTGCCCTTCCCCGACGCGCGCAACGTCTACGTCGCGCGCACCTACGCATACGTCTCGGCCGGAAAGCAGGGCATCGGCATCGTCGATGTCGAGCAGCCCGAACATCCCCGCCTCGATCAGATGTTTTCAGATGACGGGAAATTGGACGACACGAACGACGTGAAGATCGGAATGGTCGACGCCAGCGCCTTCGCCTTCGTCGCCGATGGCGCGAACGGCCTGCGCGTCCTGCAGCTTCTCTCGCCCGAAGACTCCCCGAATTCGTACGGCTTCAGCCCGCGCCCCACGCCGAAGCTCATCGCCACGTATCACACGCACGGCCCGGCCCTCGCCATTTCCAAGGGCACCGATCGCGATCGCGCCGCCGACGAGAGCGGCAATCAGCTCGCCGTCTTCGGCCGCCGCGGCGCCCGCCCCTTCAACCGCGAGGAAGCCGAGCGCCTCTACCTCCGCAACGGCCAGCCCTACACCGTCACCCTCGACCCGCCGAAATGATTTCGTAGCGGCCCCCTTGCTTTCAGGCGGGCGCTTTTCTTCGGCGCGACTGCGTCACTTCGTCTTCATCACGTACACGCCATTCCAATCCGCGTCCGGCGCATTCTCCATAAACTCCAGCGCGCGCTGCAAAAACACCTGCGTCGGCCCATCGTCCGGATACGTTCCGAGCAACTCTCCAAAACCCGCCGCCGCCCCGCGCCAATCCTGCCGCAAATACGCCACCATCGCCTCATCAAACGGTTTCAACAGCGGCTCGAACTTTGCCCGTTCCGCCACAGTTCCCATCAGCTCGTAGATCTTCACCGCCTGGCTCTTGCCCTTCACCGTGATGCGGTCGAGCTCGCGGCACGTGAACTGGCTCGCCACATGCTGGTAAGTAGCCTCGGAAATTACGGTGCCGATCCGATACGTCTTCGTGATGCCCTCGAGCCGCGACGCCAGATTCACGTTGTCGCCCATTACCGTCCAGTTGAGAAAGTGGGCCGATCCCATGTTGCCAACCGTCATCGGCCCCGTATTGAGGCCCACGCCGATCGTGATATGCGGCCGCCCCTCCCCTTTCCATCTAAGGTTGAGTTTCTCGAGCCTCCGCTGCATCTGCAGCGCGCAGGCGCATCCCAGCGCGGCGTGGTCCTCCAGCGGCAGCGGCGAACCCCAAAAGGCCATCACCGCGTCGCCGATATATTTGTCGAGCGTGCCCCGTTCGGCGAAAACCGCTTCGGTCATCTCGCCGAGATATTCGTTCAACAGCAGCACCAGTTCATCCGGCGTCAGCCCTTCGGAGAGCGTCGTAAATCCGCGAATGTCGCTGAACATCACGGTGAGTTCCTTCATCTCGCCGCCGGGACGAATGTATTTCTGCGGGTCCTTCTCGATCAGCGAAATCACGTCCGGCGACAAATAATGGGAGAACATTTTTCGAATGCGCCGCTTCTCGCGCTCCTCGAAAATCATCCGGAAGCTGGTAATCGCTGCGTAGTTCGCCACCAGCATCCCCGCGGGAATCACGAAACTGAGCCACCGCCCCTGCGCCGCGAACGCCCAGTAGACGAACCACACGAACGCGCCCAATCCCGCCAGGAGCAACAATGTCGAGTACAGCGGCTGCACGCGCCCGAACAGCAGCCCGAAGCCGATCCCGAAAAACAGGATCACGCCGAGATCGATCATTTCCTCGTTGAACCCGCGCTGCAGGAATCCGCGGCCTTTTTCGCCGCTGTGCAACACGTTGTCGATGATGTTGGCGTGAACCTCGACTCCCATGTACGTCGCGCCCTCATACGGCGTGTTCCGCATGTCGCCGATCGCCAGCGCCGTGCCGCCCACCAGGACGATCTTGCCGCGAAACGTTTCCGCCGGGAGCGCGCCGCTCATCACGTCCCACATCGAATAGTGCGCGTACGTTCCGTACGGCCCCGCGTAGTTGATCAGCGCGGTGCCGTCGTGCGACGGCTTCAGCAGGTGGCTGCCGAGCTGAATGCTGTCGACCCCGTCTTCCGCGATATACGCCGCCACGTTTTGGTCGGGGATCTTTTCGTATTGGCGCACGATCTGCAGCGCGAGCGACGGAAAGAAATCCTGGTCCTGATAACGCACGATCAGCAGCGCGTGCCGCAGCGTCCCGTCGGGATCGGGGCGGATGTTGATGAAGCCGAAAGACGCCGCGGCCTCCGCAAGCTTCACGATGTTCGGCTCGACCCCCGCCTCGACGGTCCCTCCGTTGTTCATCCACGCTTTGCCCATATCGAAGGAGTGCCCGTCCTTCGCCTTCACCGGAATCACCTGCGGGAACGCCTGCGCCCACACGATGTTGTAGTACGCCGCGGCGATCGTCGGATCGTTCGACTCGAGGTTTCCGGGCCCGAGGAACACGTGGCCGAGCACGACGTTGCCGCCGTTCTTCAAAGCCGCCGCAAGATTCGCGTCCTGGTCGCTGCCCTTTTCGATCTGATCGATCTTTTCGGTGATCGCTGCCGGAGCGGACTTCCCCGCGTCGCGCCGCAGCTCCTCGAGCGCATCGATCGCCGAATTGCTCGCCGGCGTCGGGAACGTCTCGTCGAACGCGATCACGCTCGCGCCGGCGGCGTCGAGTTGCTTGATCAGCAGCGCGTAACTGTTTCGTGGAAGCGGAAACGACCCGATCTTCTGGAGGGTTTTTTCGTCGATGCCGACGATCACGATGCGGTTATCGTGTGGCCGCACGCCGCGCATGCCGAAACGCAGGTCGAGTGATCTCTGCTCGATGTTCTGAAGGAAAACGAAGCCCGCGTGGGTACTGCCGCCGATCCCCGAAAACGCAAACAGCGCCAGCCCGGCCACCGTCACCACGATTGCCAGGATTACGTCCGTCTGGCTCAGCAGGATTCCGCGCAGCCACGCCGGCAATGGCCCGCGGCGCTGTTTCTGCGCGCTCATCGGCTACAGCGCCAGGACACTAGCGGCCTCATAAACGCTCGTTAGGGGGTCGGAGCCTGCCCGTCGGCAAACAGGCTTCAGCTCCGACATTAGAACGCAACGAACACAGGGCTTTAGCCCCTGAAGACACTCTGGCGCGTCGGCACGAAAAATTGCGTGACGGCTTCTAGCCGCAGCTCGCCGAGCCCGGCGGGCACTTCGACGTCTTGTTGCCCTGCGTGCCTACCGCGATTCCCACGCCCAGCCCCGTGCCCAGCGCGATGCCCGTAATGATCAATCCGTTCCGCAGCCCATGTCCGGCGCGCGCGATCACAGGGCCTCCGGAAGTGGTCACGCCCGTGTCGAGGATGCTCGCGTTCTGCACGCCCGTCGGTGTCTTCGTCACCTGAAAGCCGCCCGCCGGCACCACGCTCGTGATCACCACCATCTGTCCCGCCGACACCGTGATCGAGTTCGCGGCTTGTACGGCGTTCCCCGCCACCGTCGCGTTCCCGACAGGCGATACCCACACGCGACCCTGGTAGCAGATCACCGTCGTCCGGTCGGTTTCGTATCCCACGTAAAAGTCGGTGCCGATTACGCCGATCACGGCATTCGGCGTCGTCATCTGGAATTTCCCGCCCGGCTTGGTGATCTTCACCACCTGGCTGCGCACCTTGCCGTAGCTCATCTCGAGCGAAGTCTGCTGCGAGGCCGCGTCATGCTGCACGATGCGAAGCTGGCTGTTCGAACCGAGGCTCAGCAGCGAGCCGTCCGCCAATCCTGCGCGCACCCGCCCGCTTTGCTCCGTCGCCAGCAAGTCGTTCCACTGCAGCGTCTCTTTCACTTGCGCGGTTTGCGAGTTCACGGACGCCGCCGGAATCATCGCGTCGATCTGTCCGGCGCTTTGCCCGGAGGATTGAGGCTCGCCCAGCACCGGCAATACGCAAAGCAAGCCGCAGAGCATGCACGCGCACACGCGCCTGAATGAATTCAACGTCGTTCCTCCTCGACTCGAGGTGGTTTCCTGGACTGCCCCTGAGTAGCCCCATTCTCCCAAGCACCTTTCAAATGTCAACGACGGCCCCGGAGCGTGTCACCGTTCTGGTAAAGGCCGCATTCAGCGCTTTATTTTCGATTTGGCGCACGCTTGTCTCCGCGCACCCGTTGGCGTATGATGCCCGGCGCTGCGAGGAGGTGGGGTCATGTCTCTCGTCACAGGCATCCATCACATCACCCTCTGCGCCAGCCAGGCGCAGGAAGATATCGACTTTTTCACCAAAGTAGCCGGCCAGCGAATGATCAAGCAGACGATTCTGTTTGACGGCCGCTACGCGCACTATCATTTGTATTATTCGAATGCGAACGCCGAGCCCGGCTCCGTCGCCACAACCTTTCCTTACCAGCGCGTGAAAGGACGCCCCGGCTCCGGCCAGATCTCCGCGACCTCCTACACGATCCCCAAGGGCACGGGAAAATTCTGGGTCGAACATCTCAATCGCCACAAGGTCAAGCACGGCGGCCTTCAGGAACGCTTCGGCCAGGCCTTCGTTCGATTCGAACACCCTTCCGGCTTGCAGCTCGAGGTCGTCGAAGAAGCGACCGATAAGCGCAAGGGCTGGACCACCGACGAAATCAGCGGTGACGTCGCCACGCGCGGCTTCTTTGGCGCCGTGCTTTCCGTGAAGGAAGTTCCCGAAACCGAGCGTTTCTTCATCGACGCGCTCGGCTTCCGCAAGACGGGCACCGAAGGCCCTTATCATCGCTTCGAGGTCGGCGCCGGCGGCCCCGCGCGCACCGTGATTTTGGTTCACGAGCCGGATCGCCCGGCGGGCAGCTGGATTTTCGGCGCGGGCACGGGACATCATCTCGCGCTCGACGTCGGCACGGACGAAGCCCTCGCCGAGCAAAAGGCACTCTACGAGGAACTGGGTTACACCGACGCGTCGGAAATCAAGGATCGCGTCTATTTTCACTCGGTCTACTGCCGGTGCCCCGGCGGAATCCTGGTCGAAGTCGCGGCCACGGTCCCGGGCGGGTTCGCGCGTGACGAGCCCTACGACCATCTCGGCAAGCAGCTTCTGCTGCCGCCTTGGTTCGAGCACCGCCGTGCCGAGATTCTCGACATGCTCGAGCCGATCAAGGTGCCCGAATCGAATGAACCGGTGACGGTCGCTCAGGGTGGAGCTTCGCCTTCTCGGCGTACCGAAGCGAGTTTTATCGGGGGCGATACTCCACGCAATTAAGTGGAGAGCAGTACAGACTCCGCGGCGGCTATCCCGGGGGGACCGCCGCGGAGGGCGCGGGTGGCGCTTCTCCTTTCTCACGCCGTTTTCTTTCGCGCTGGATGATTCGCGCGCGCCGCGCGCCCTGGCGGCTGGAGCCATGCTTCGACATGAATCGGATGATGACCTGGAAAAAGACGAGGAGCACCCGATGACACCTAAGCTGCTCGCTTTTTCCAAATGCCCGCGATCGGCGCGCCTGCTTACGATGCTCGCCGCCTTCATTCTCTTGGCCGCGGCCTCGTCGTGGCTGTCGGCAAACGTGCAAGAAGCGCCTGCTCCCGCTCCGACTCCGAACCCCGCGAATTTCGACGTTCACGTTCTCCACGTCCAGGGCAACGTCTACATGCTCGTCGGAGCCGGCGGCAACATCACCATGCAGGTCGGCGACGACGGCGTGCTCCTCGTCGATACCGGCCTCGCCGGCGCCAGCGACAAAGTTCTCGCCGCCATCCGCAGCGTCACCGACAAGCCCATCCGTTTCATCATTAATACGCATATGCACCCGGACCACACCGGCGGCAATGAAGCGATCGCCAAGGCGGGCAGCACGATTGCCGGCGGCAATGTGGTCGGCGACATCGGCGCCAGCGCCGGAAATCAGGCGACCATCCTCGCCTTCCAGACAGTTCTCGACCGCATGAGCGCCCCCACCGGCCAGCAAGCTCCCACGCCCGAGGGCGCGTGGCCCACCGAAACCTATACCACGCCCGAACGCAAACTCTTCTTCAATGGCGAAGCCGTCCAGGTTGTCCATATTCCCAACGCGCACACCGACGGCGACAGCATCGTCTTTTTCCATCGCTCCGACGTGATCAGCACGGGCGACATTTTCGTCACCAACCGCTATCCAATCGTCGACATGGCTCGCGGCGGCAATATCCAGGGCGTGATCGCCGGGCTCAATCGCATCATCGAGCTCGCCACCCCCGGCCCCACCGACGAAGGCGGTACGCTCATCATTCCCGGCCACGGCCGCTTGTGCGATCAGTCCGACGTCGTCTTCTACCAGGAAATGGTCACGATCGTTCGCGATCGCGTGCAGGACATGATCAACAAGGGCATGACGCTCGACCAGGTGAAAGCCGCGCGCCCCACGCAGGACTACGATCCTCGCTACGGCGCCACCACCGGCATCTGGACCACCGACATGTTCGTGACCGCCGTTTACAAAAGCCTGACGGAGAAGAAGGATTGAAACACGCGCGCCGTTTGCGCCGTCTGTAGGGTAGGTAGGAAGCTTCATAGCAGGGGGGACCGCATGAAACGTTCATTCTCGATTGTTCTCGTAATCGCCGCGCTGGCCACGGCCGGCGCCGCGTACGCGCATCATTCTTTCGCCGCCACCTATTTCGTCGACCGCGAAATCACGGTCGAGGGCACGCTCACCCAATTCCTGTTCCGCAATCCGCATTCCTTCATCAAGATCGAAGCGCCCGACGACAAGGGCCAGATGCAGACCTGGTCCATCGAATGGGGCGGCGGCGCTCAGCTCGACCGCGAGCACGTCACGCGCGACACGCTGAAGCCTGGCGACCACGTGATCGCCACCGGCAATCCCGGCCGCGATCCCGGCGAACACCGCATTCGCCTGCACAAGCTCGTTCGCCCCTCCGACGGCTGGAAATGGGAAGGCGTGATCATGTAGCACGCAGTCGGGCGGCTGATCGCAACCGCCAATGGTTTTTAGGGGGTCGGAGCCTTCAGCTCCGACATTAGGGCGGCGACGAAGAACGGGGCTTCAGCCCCTGAGGACACTCTTTGCGTCACTTTGTCGTTGCCGGGGGCAATTGATGAACTTTAGCATCCTGAAAAATCGCGCCGCCCTGCCGTTCGCCGCGCTGGCTTTGCTGTCGCTCGTCGCCCCCGCGCTCATCAGCGCGCAGTTCGGCCCTCCGCCACCCGTCGCCAAACCCCAGAACCCGCGCCTGATCGCCCCGCAGGATTTCACCGGCTACTGGGTCTCGCTCATCACCGAAGACTGGCGCTACCGTATGATCACTCCGGACAAGGGCGACTACGGCGGCGTCCCCCTCAATCAAGCGGGCGCCGCCCTCGCCGCAAAATGGGATCCGGCGAAGGACGACTCCGACGGTAACGCCTGCCGCTCCTACGGCGCCGCCGCCATCATGCGCGTCCCTACCCGCCTTCACATCACCTGGCAGGACGACAACACGCTCGTCATCGAAACCGACGCCGGCATGCAGAAGCGCCTCCTCCATTTCAACGCGACCGCTCCCGAAAGCGGCCCGCTCGAATGGCAGGGCTACTCCGTCGCCAAGTGGGAAGGTCTGCGCGCAGCCGACATGTTCCGGATTCCCACGACGCTTCTCGGTTCCAACGGCGTGCGCCCGGCCTCGGAAGGCTATCTGCACGTCACCACCACGCGAATGCGCGCCGGCTACCTCCGCAAGAATGGCGCGCCCTATAGCGAGAACGCCGTCCTCAACGAATATTTCGACGGCTTCAAGGAAGCCGACGGCAACGTCTACCTGATCGTCACCGCCATCGTCACCGATCCCGCGTATCTCGCCCAGCCTTTCATCACCAGCGACCAATTCAAGAAGCAACCCGACGACAAGGGCTGGAACCCCACTCCGTGCGAGGCGAAGTGAGCCTCCAACGTAGCGCCGGCGTCCCGCCGGCTCTCTGCCGTGGGTTGAGGTTTAAACGTAGCGCCGGGTCCTTCAGCCCTGCATCTTCGCCTTCAGCCCCGGACTACCCAAGGCTCCCCGATGTGGTTCGCTAATCTCCTGCAGTGGCTTCACGACACACAATTCAGCACCACGATGCGCGAATCGATCTGGGCCGAGCCGCTCGTCGAAACGATCCACGTTCTCACGCTCACTCTCTTCCTGGGCTTCGCCGTCCTTCTCGATCTCCGCCTTCTCGGCGTCTGCCTCCGTCGCCGCCGCGTCTCGGAAGTCCTCGGCCAGCTCAACCCATACCTCTTCGTCGGCTTCGCCATCATGATTGTTTCCGGCCTGCTGCTCTTCTCCGGCGACCCGCCCGCCTTCTGGAGCACCTTCTTCTTCAAAATCAAGATGGTGTTCCTGATCCTCGCGGGTCTCAACGTCCTGATCTTCAACGCCACCATCGGCCGCAAAGTCGCCGAATGGGACATGGCCGCGCAAACGCCGCGAGCCGCCAAAATCGCCGCGATCGTTTCGATCACCCTGTGGGTCCTGATCATCGCCGCCGGCCGCGCCATCGCCTACGCGCTTCCGCCGCCGTGAGGCCGACCAAAGAATGAGGTGCCGCCAACATGACCGCGATTAAAACGATGGTCTATCACTTCTGCGAATGGTGTAACGCCTCCCCCTGGGGACACGGCGTCCGCGACTCCGTCTGGCTCTTCCCTTTCGTCGAAATTTTCCATCTGCTCGCGCTGGGTGTTCTCGGAGGGACGATCCTGATCCTGAATCTCCGCCTTCTCGGCTTTCGCTTCCAGGCCGAGCCCGTCTCCGAACTCGCCGAGGACGTAAAACCGTGGATGCTCGGCAGCCTCGCCGTCATGCTCGTCTCCGGATTCCTGCTCTTCTGCACCGAAGCCGTGAAGATGTACGACAGCCCCGCGTTCCGCTTCAAGATGATCTTCCTTCTGCTCGCGGTCGTCTTCACGTTCACGATTCACTGGAAATTGATCACCTCGGACGACGCGCGTTTCTCCCGCTTCTCGCGCGCCGTCGCCGCAGTCGTCTCCCTCGTGCTCTGGGCCTGCGTGGGCCTTGGCGGACGCGCCATCGGCTACTACGGCAGTTGAGGCGGTACCCTCGCGCCAGTCTCCGAAACGTCTACCCGCGCCAATACGTCTCTCCCACATCTCTACCCTGGGTTAAGATAGTTGCGGGGATGTCGCTGCGTGGGGAAAGTTAGCCGGCTCGCCTGGTCCATATGAAGGGTCCTGTCATGAGTGTCGTTCGGATGGGCGCCGCCCTCGCGCTGGCTCTCCTGTTGTCTCTCGCGTCTCAGGCAGCCACCAGCGGCAGCATCTCCGGCACGATTGCCGACCAGACCGGCGCCGTCATTCCCGGCTGCGTCCTCACGCTCAAGAACGTCGCGCTCGCCACCGAATACAAAGCCACCACCGACGCCGCGGGCCATTACACGTTCCCGAATCTTCCCGTCGGCCAATACGACTTGACTCTGGTGGCCAAGGGATTTGCCAACCAAACAAAGACCGGCATCACCGTCGATATGGACAGCGCGCTTCAAATCGACATCGCCATGCAGCTTGCCGAGCAATCGCAATCCGTCACCGTTAGCTCCACGGTCGCCGCGGAACAAGTCCAGGTCGAGACGGCCGCGACCCACCTGGGCGAAGTCGTGTCCGACACGCAGATGACCGCCCTCCCGCTCAACGGCCGCAGCTACACCGACCTCCTCGCGATCCAGCCCGGCGTCAGCCCCGTCTCCACCCTTACGCCGACGTCCGTCATCATGGCCGGCGTCACCGGCACCATCAACCCCTCCGGCGATCTGAACCCCGGCGACGTCTCGATCAACGGCCAGCGCGAATCCTCCAACGGGTTCATGGTCGATGGCATCGACGTGCAGGAACACATGAACGGCGGCACATCCGTGATTCCCGATCTCGATTCGATCGACGAGTTCCGCGTGCTCACCACCAACTTCGATCCCGAGTACGGCAACTACAATGGCGGCATGATCAACGTCGTCACAAAGTCCGGCAGCGACGCGTTCCACGGCGATGTCTTCGAATTCCTCCGCAATACCGGTCTCGACGCGAAAAACTATTTCGCGGCCACGCGCGGCGCCTTCCGCCAGAATCAGTTCGGCGGCACCCTCGGCGGCCCCGTAAAGCGCCGGAAAGTCTTCTTCTTCGCCGATTACCAGGGCACGCGCACCAACGAAGGCATCACCTCGCCCGAAATCTCCGTTCCGTCGGTCAACGACCGCATGGGCGACCTCTCGGATTTGGTGACTGCCGCTTCCAATCCCTTTACCACCACGGTCACCGTCAATGGCCAGCCGGTAGTGGTGCCGACAACGGTGGGCGGAAGCTACCTCGCGGCGAACGTGCTTTCGCCGCAACTCGGCTATCCCGTGACGACAGGCGAGCCCTACTATTTCACTGCCGGGGAGCACGAGGCGGGAAATCCGACGGCAACCTATCCGTCCACTTGCTCCTCCACAAGCCAGTGCGTCCTCCCGACACTCACCATTCCGAAATCCGCATGGTCCGCGCCTGCTACCCACTTGCTGCAGTACATCCCGTCGCCCAATATCGGCACGGATCTTTTCTCCACCTCCGCCTTCTCCGAAACCGTCCGCGACGACAAGCTCTCCGGCCGCGTCGACGCCAACACGCGCGTCGGCCAGTTCGCCGGCTACTATTTCTTCGACAACTATCGCCTCGACAATCCGTATCCCGGCGCGCAGGGCGGAGCGAGCGTCCCCGGCTTCGACGCTCTCACCATCGGCCAGGCCCAGCTCTTCTCTCTCGGATACACGCGGCTGATCGGCGCCAACAGCGTCAATGAATTTCACCTCGGCCTCATCCGCAATTCGAACGACATCGGCGAACCGCACGGCGGCCTGGGCGTCACCCTGGCATCGCAAGGCTTCCAAACCGGCGCGGGCACCCCGGGAATCACCGTGCAGGCGCCGCAATACGAAGGCGTCGAAAACATCGTCTTCCCCTCGTTCATCATGGGCGTGCCCATCACCAACACCAACCAATGGAACAACACGCTCTACCTCGGCGACAACCTGTCCAAGGTCGTCGGCGCGCACACGCTGAAATTCGGAGTCGATTTTCACGTCGATCAGGTCAACGAGCATCCCAACGCCACCTTCAATGGCACCTTCAACGTTCTCGGCACGCAAACCGGCTCCGCCTTCGCCGACTTCCTCCTTGGCCTTCCCAGCAATTTCACGCAGTCCGCCGGCCAGCCCTTCTACCTCCGCAATCGCTATGCCGGACTTTTCGCTGAGGACAGTTGGCGGGCGCGCAGCGATCTCACCTTCAATTTCGGCCTGCGTTGGGACGTGATCATGCCCTGGTCGGAGAAAGACAACAACATCCAGACAGTCGTTCCCGGCGAGCAGTCGGTCCTCTACCCGAACGCAATCCCGGGATTGGTCGTCCCCGGCGATCCGGGCATTCCTTCCACGCTCTCGCCGATCAAATACCGCAATTTCGCGCCTAGAATCGGCTTGGCCTATTCGCCGCGTTGGGACACCGGAATTCTCGGCCGCATTTTCGGCGGCCCCGCAAAAAGCAGCATTCGCGCAAGCTACGGAATCTTCTACACCGCGTTCCCTGGGCTTTCGGCGGGCATCATGTATGCCGTCCCGCCCTTCGGCTACAACTATCTCAGCCCGGAGCCGCCGCTCTTCGCCACTCCCTTCATCAACGCCGCCGATGGAGTGGACAACCTGAATCCGTACCCGATCGCTTTCCCGCCCAACACCGTGTCGGCCAAGCATCCGTATACGGCTTTCGATTGGGCGGCTGTCACTCCCGTCTCCGCCGATCCTTACTTCTACTACCGCAACGACGTGCCCTACGCGGAAGACTACATGCTCTCCATCCAGCGGCAGATTACGCCCTCCGTCTTGCTTACGATGAGCTACGTCGGCAATCAGGGCCACCACATCCTCGCGTTGCTGCCGACCAACGTCGGCAACGCCGCCTTGTGCCTCGCCCTCAGCCAGCAAAGCGAAGTCGCGCCCGGCAGTTCCACCTGCGGCCCCTACGGCGAGGATGGTGTCTACACTTCGGCCTCCGGACAGGTTTATCAAGGTACGAGGAACGTCGGACTGGGTTCGAATCCCGCTCTCTATGGCAACTACGGCGCAACGACTGCGCAGGAAACCATCGCCAATTCCAGCTACAACGCGCTCGAGACCAATCTGCGCTACGCCGGCAAGCGCACCACCGTCCTGCTCGCCTACACCTATGCAAAATCGCTCGACCAGGGCTCCAATCTCGGCGAGCAGCTCAATCCCTTCGATCCTGCCCTCAGCCGCGCCATCTCTTCCTGGGACATGCGCCACAATTTCGTCGCCACCTACAAATATTCGATCCCGTTCGACCGCCTTTTCGGCCACTCCAACCGCCTCACCGACGGCTGGGAGATTTCCGGCACCACGCGCTTCAGCACCGGATTCCCCGTCACCCTCTACGACGATTCGGATAATTCCCTCCTCGGCACGCTCGGCAACGGCGTGAACAACAATCTTCTCGATACGCCGCAATTCACCCCCGGCCCGCTTCAGATCAATACGAACCCGCGCAACGGCCGCCTCGAATTCAACAAGGCTCTCTTCTCCACGGAATCGTTCGGTGTGCTGGGCAATTCCCCGCGCCGCTTCTTCTATGGTCCCGGCATCAGCAATTTCGACGTGCAGGTTACAAAGAACGTCCGCCTTACCGAAACAAAGTCGCTCGACATTCGCGTCGAAGGTTTCAACGTCTTCAATCACGCGCAGTTCTACGGTCCCGCGTCAGTCGATGGCGAGGTCAACGACCCCACCTTCGGCCAGGTCGTCAGCGCCGCCGACCCGCGCCTCGTACAACTGGCGGCCAAGCTCTACTTCTGATAAGAAATTGTCTTCTGAATGCTCTTTAAAGCTTCAGAGCCTGTGTAAAAAGGTAGGCGACGCAAAGGGCACAGGGCTTAGCCCCTGAAGACACTCTTAGCCTTCGCTACGAGCAATTATGCGAAGCCGCGAAATCAGAATCTGCACTTGGGAGAAAAACAGAAGATGACTTCCCTGGTCGGCGAACTGAACCTCACCCGCCTCGAACGCGTAATCTCCGGCCCCGGCAAAATCGAAGCGCTCGGCAACGAACTCGACCGCCGCAACCTCAAGCGCGCTCTCGTCGTCACCGGAAAGACTCTGGGCAAATCCCCGCTGCTCGCCAAAGTCACCGGTGGGCTCGGCTCGCGCTGCGCCGGGGTCTTCACGGGCGCCCGCCAGCACGTGCCCATCAGCGCCGTCCGCGAGCTGCTCGCCGAGATCGACCGCCTCAACGCCGACTGCCTCATCAGCTTCGGCGGCGGCAGCCCCATCGACTCCTGCAAGGTCGCCGCTTTCGCCGTCCTCACCGGCCGCGACCCGCTCGCCGCCGCGAAAGCGCCCGGCTCCGCGCCCACCGCCGAAGAAACGGCTCACGCCCGCGAGATCACGCACTTCGCCGTCCCCACCACGCTTTCGGCCGGCGAATACACGCACGTCGCCGGCGTTACCGACGAAACCACGCTCGTCAAGGAAGGCGTCGGCGATCCGCGCATCCTCGCGCGCACGGTCATCAACGATCCACTGCTCACCCTCGAAACGCCCGACTGGCTCTGGGTCGCCACCGGCATGCGCGCGCTCGATCACGCCGTCGAGTCGATCTACTCGACGCGCCACTCCATCATGAGCGACACGCTCGCGTCCAAAGCTATCGAACTCCTCGACGCGCATCTCGCCCCGTCGATCCGCACCGCCGGCCCCGAGCAGCTCGAGCATCGCGGATTCTGCCAGTTCGCCGCGTGGTTCTCGATTTTCGGCGCGCTCAATACCGGCTTCGGCCTCTCGCACGCCCTCGGGCATCAGATCGGCCCGAAGTGGAATGTCCCGCACGGCATCACGTCGTGCATCACGCTGCCGCACGTCATGCGCTTCATGGCCGAGATGGCGCCGCAGCGCTTTGGCCCCATCGCCAATGGCTACGGCATTCCCTTCGACGCCGCCAATCCCATGCCCGCGGCGCTCGCCTGCGCGGACCGCACCGCCAAATTCATCGGCCAGTTCGATGTCGCGCGCACGCTGCGCGACGCCGGCGCGCCCAAGAACGAAGTCGCCGAAATCGCGGGCACCATCGAGCATCACTTCGCCCGGATGAACGTCGTCGATCGCCCGGTCACTCGCGCCGAAATCCTGGCCTTGCTCGACGCCGCCTATTAGCCGCCGGGCCGTCGAGCGCTCCTCGCACCTGTCGACGCGACGATCACTTCTTCGCCGTCACGGCGGGCCCGTTGAAATTGAACGTGTCCGCCACCGCCTTCCACGATCCATTCGCGTCTTTCCTGAATACCGTCACCCATTTTCCTTCTCGCGTTTCGATCTTTCTCGTTTTCGGATTCGTGGCTCTCTGCACCACCGTTCCCTGCGCGTATCCGTAATCGCCGGCCTTGGAAACCTCCACTTTCGTCGTCCGCACCACAATCGAAAGATTCGGATCGGCGAACGCCGCATCCAGCGCCTCCCGAATCGCCGGAAGGCCCGTCAAAATCGGCGCGTCCGGCATGAACAACGACGCATCCGGATCGTAGAACGCGAAAAACTTGTCTGGATCATTCTTTGGAGAGGTCGTCGAAGAGCTTGCAATCAAATTGCGAATCGCTTGCGCGTCGGACGCGCGCGTATCCGGGGCCGCCGGTGGAGGCGCCTGCGCGCACGCCGCCATCGTCACCACCAACAGGGCCGAAGCGAACGGGATATTCATTCGCATACTCGTCCCTCCTCGTTTTGTTAGACAGTTGATTAACTGTTAGAGGTTACAATTATTACGCGTTTTGCAACGTGCGCAGCATGCGCTGCGCGTCACCGTAGGGGTCGTTGACGGCCTTGCACTCGTCGTTCAGGATCATCGTCGCGCGGTTCGTCGTATCGAACGCCGGCCAGTGCGGCAGCCCGGAATGATTCGGATTCCCCGTGCGCGCGAACGCCGTCCACGCCCCGCTCACCTGGCTTGCGAGCGCGTAGCGGTCCTGTCCGTCGCCGGTCATCGACTTCGCCGCATCCACGTTGTCGAAAACAAACGGAATCTCCAGCGTGTGAAACGTTCGCAGCTTCCCGTCGCGTACCGGCGATCTCCACGTGAAGTAATACTGATACACGGGCGCGTTTCCCGGCGCCGCTTTGCGCTCCGCCTCGGTCACCACGCCCGCGCGAAACGTCGCGTCCGACGCGATGATCAGAAACAGGTCCGTGTTGCTCGCCTTCGGCCGCCCCGCGCGATACGCCGCGATCAGCTGGTCCACCTGCTCGTCGCTCGCCTTGCGCACGAAGCCCTTCACGCGCGCATGCAGGTTGGCGTCGTCGATCGGGTCCAGCTGCTGCCCCGGGAAAAACGTCACCTCGGTTTCCACCGTCCCGATCAGCAGCGGAATGCTCGCCGAAATCGCCGGCGCCGTCGGATCGAACGGATTCACCGGCAGTGTCGTGCCGTCCACCACCGGCCCAAGCAACAATCCCGCTCCGCTCCCCGGCATGCCGTTGCCCGTCATCGCGCCCATCGTGTTCAGCAGCTGATCCATCGGCATCTGCTGCAGCTTGTCGACTTCGCTCGTCTGCAACCCCAGCTTCGCCATGAACGCCGCCGCCGATTTCGTCGCCGCCTCTTTGGGCAGCCCTCGCACCTGCGCGCCGCTCTGCACGATCGCGCGATGGAACAACCCCTTCGCGGCCGGCATCGCCATCAGCGTGCTCACCTTCCCACCGCCGCCCGATTGCCCGAAGATCGTCACGTTATTCGGATCGCCGCCGAACGCTCCCACGTTGTCGCGCACCCATTCAAGCGCCGCCACGATATCCAGCATCCCCACGTTGCTCGCCTGCGCGTATTTCTCTCCGCCCAGCTCCGCGAGATACAAGTACCCGAAAACGCCCAGCCGGTGATTGACGGTAATCGCGATCACGTCGTGCTTCCGCGCCAGTTCGATCCCGTCGTAGCAAATGAACGCGCCCGATCCCGTCGTATATCCGCCGCCGTGCAGCCATACCATTACCGGCCGCGCGTGGTTACGTTCGAATCCCGGCGTCCACAGGTTCAGCACCAGGCAGTCTTCGCCCATCGGCCCGCCCGGGTCCATCACCTCGACTTCCGGCGGCACCACGCCTTTGAATTGACTATCGAGCTGCGGCGCGCGCAAACCGTACGCGCTCGTTTCGCGGATGCCGTCCCACGGCTTCGGCTTTGCGGGCGGCAGGAATCGCGCGCTCCCCGCCGTCGACGCGCCGTACGGCACGCCTTTGAACGTGACCACGCCGTCGCCCCCCACGCCGCGCACTTTCCCCGCGCTGGTCTCGACCACCACAGCCTTCGCCGCCTGCGAATCGCCGCCCAGCGCCCGCGCCAGCCCGCCGCTCATCAGAGACCCCGCCGTCATCGCCCCGAGCCCAATCCCCGAACCAATAAACGTTCGCCGATTCATCCCATCCCCCAGAAAAATCTTCGCGCCAGCCCATCCCCCAAACGGCGGCTAGTGTACTCCCTACCAGGAAGCTTTTGTAGCGGCCGCCCTGCTTTGGGCGGGCGCCTCTCGGTCGCAAATTCCTCACCGTCCGCGCACGAAACTCCGACGAGCACAGAACGCGCGGCACACTCTTCGCTCGCTCACCCCGCCCCATCCGGAACTCGCATCGCCACCACATCGGCCTCCGCGTTCCCCGTCACCTTCCGCGGTGCGGATTCATGGGCCACCGCAATCGCCACCAGCCCCACAATCAGGCTCCCCATCCAATACCACGCCGGCGCCAACGGATTCCCCGTCACGTGAATCAGCCACGCAACCGTATACTGCGTCGTCCCGCCGAACGTCGCAATCGCCACCGCGTACACCACCGACACGCCGCCCGACCGTATCGGCGTCGGCAACGACTCCGACAGCCACGTCACCACTTGGCACGTCGAAACGGTCGCGAAACTCGAGAGCACCGCGGTCGCCCCCAACAACGCCGCCGCGTTGTGATAATGCAGGATCGCGTGAAACGCCGGGAAAATCAGCACCAGCAGCGCCAGCGACGGAATCAGCATCACCGGCTTTCGCCCGATGCGGTCCGACAGCACGCCGCCAAACAAATCGAGCGCGACCCCGCACAGCCCGACCACCACCGTGGCCCCGAATGCGACGTTCGCGCGCATATTCAACGTCGTGATCGCCCACGTCGTCATGTAGGTTCTCACGTACGTGTTGATCGTCGCGCTCGCCAGCAGCATTAGTCCGATCACCGCCACCGGAAGATACGGCCGCAGCGCCACGCGCTCCTGCTTGCCCGCTTCCGCCGCGTGAAACGTCTCCGGCAAATTCCGCCGCATCATCACGCCGAAAGGGACGATCGCCGCGCCCACTAGGAACGCGATCCGCCATCCGTACTCTTCGAGCTGTTGCGCGTTCAACAGACTCGAAAGCGTGAACCCCACCAGCCCCGAAAACAGCACCGCCACGTCCTGCGTCCACGACTGAAACGCCGTGTAGAACCCGCGCCGGTGCACGGGCGCCGCCTCCAGCAAAAACGCCGTCGTCGGCCCCACTTCCCCGCCCAGCGCGAATCCCTGTACCATGCGGAAGAAAATCACGAGCGCTGGCGCCGCGATGCCGATCTTCGAATGCGGCGGCGTCACCGCCAGCCCCAGGATCGCCATCCCCATCAGCGTCACCGAAAAGACCATCGCGGGCTTCCGCCCCACCCGGTCGCCCATCCTTCCGATCACGAACCCGCCGATCGGCCGCGTGACGAATCCGACCCCAAATGTCCCTAGCGACGCGAGCAAGCTCGCCGTCGGATCGCTCGATGGAAAAAACGCCCTGCCGATGTACACCGCGAAAAAAGCGTAGGTGAGGAAGTCGTAGAACTCGAGCATGTTCCCGGCCACCACGGCCGCCACATGGCGTGCGGGAATCGATCCGCGTGCTTTCGGCATGTCCGTCACAGTTTCACGACTCGAATCCCACGCCCGGGGAGAATTGCGTGCATGCGCGGGTACGCGATTCTAGCGGAAAACCCCCACGAAAGCGCGAGGAATAGCTTGATCGACTCTTTGCAGGACGCGCCAAACCACGTACGCTGTCATCCCGAATCCCCGCCAGCAGCGGGGGTGAGGGATCTGCTTTACCACGACTTGCTTGGCTCGAGCGCAGAATAAGACTCGCCGGTTCCGGCCGCATCTCTATCGTTTTTAGCGGGTCGGACCTTCAGGTCCGACATGGAAAAACGACGGCGCGAAGCGCCCACCTCTGCGCAGCCTCACCCGCAGCATGTCTTCGCTTCGAACCGCCCTCGCGCCGCAGCGTAAAATCCTCGCGCCCGCGCCCGACACAGCTGCGACCGCCCATCACGGCCAGATCGAATTCAGCAGCGCCGCCAGCCGCGCCCCCGCCTTCGCGAGCTGCTCCTGAACCACAGGAGCCGTCGCCCGCTCGTACTCGTCTCCAAGTCGCTCGTCCAGCCGAAGCATGCGCATCGCAACGTGATCGTCGTCCGCGCAGCTTTCCACCGGCTGCGGCTTCTCGATCGCGATCTTGCGCGGCAGCTTCCCGTACGCAAACTGCTCCGCAAGCTCGTGGCTCTCCCATGCCCACGCCGCGAAGTCCTCCGGCCGCGCCTGCCACGCCGAAAATCGCGCTGCAAACTCCGCGCCGATCCTCCCCGCCTCCGCAATCTCCGCGTCTACTTCCTGCGGCGTCGGCGCCTTCGCGTCCTGCGGCGGCGCGAAATGCTCGATGATGCCAACGTCCCACACGCCGTGCAGGTTCGGCGAATAGCTCTCCCGCTCGACGTTCTTCTCCTCCGGCGCAAGATCGAAGAAAGTCACCGGGACGCAGTTCCCGCCCATGTCGTCGTTGGTGGTCGCGTGCAGCGGCTGGTGAATGTCGCCCACAAAATGAATCACGTACCGCAGCGCATCCGCGCGCGCCTGCGCCGTCGTCCGTGGATCGCGCAACACGCGCACCTGTGCCTCGAGCGCCACCACCACGCATCCCGTCGCCGCTGGACAATACTTCGCGAGATCGCCCCTCGCCGCCCCGCGCGGAATATCGACAAAGTGCCACGGCCCCGTCTCCGGCTTCACGCTGCGTTCGTCGTCCGCCCACGTCGAAGAATCGACAAACGCATCCAGCCCCGCCTGCTTGCAGTACCGCGCCAGCGCCGCATCGATCGGACTCGCCTCGAGGATTTGCCGCGACATTTTCGCCGCGTGCGGGTTTAGGTGTTTCTCGGCAATCACCGCGACGATCTGGTGTCCCTCGCAACCCCAAGCCCAGGCCGAGGGAGCCATCGAGATGAAGCCGAGCGCAGCAAGCAGCACAAAAACGATTCGCCGGAGGCCCATGAGGCCATCAGTTTCTCACAGCAATTTGACGCACGCCTAGCCGGAAAGCGGACGCAAACGAGCCGAAAGTCTTTCTTTCACACATACATGGGCACAATGCAGAAAATCTACAGTCCGATTCCTTTTTTCCTAAGGCCTCTATTTTCTTCACCTATTGGCATCGTCGTATGGGCTTCCCCGCCGCCGGAAGCTAACCTGGACGCTAGACAAAACGATGAGTGAAATGCGAATTGCCGGAGGCACTCGAATGCAAAGCGAGCCGAAGGACTTTGTTCACGTCTTGCTCTTCCAATGCATGAACTGCGGCCTTCCTGTCGCCAACGCCGTCAAAACAGATTCCCGAAATCTCGAAGACGTCGATCTCGATTCCCACAATATCCTGTGCGCCTGCGGCTGGACCGGCCAGGCCTCCGGACTCGAAGCCAAGCGCCACTGGGTCGAACCCTGGCA
>DATJRU010000152.1:0-15472 GCA_035504455.1 Vulcanimicrobiaceae bacterium | reverse complement strand
CCGCGCGGCCGTTAAAGACTCTTCCGTCCTCGAGCGCGAGTATCGCGCGACCTGCGAGGGCCTCGGTCAGTGTGTTGTCCTCCAGAGGATGTCATTTCGATGCGGCGTTGACCGTTGACGTGGTCGTCAGCGATCCAAAGTGATCCACCGGCCAATACGCGAATACGGCCTTGCCGTAAATGTATGAGCGTGGAACAGGGCCGAAGACGCGCGAATCGTTCGAGCTGTCGCGATGATCGCCCATCACGAAATAGTCGCCCTGCGGAATCCGTCGCGGGCCGTAGTTCGAGCCGTCGATATATCCGACCGGTACGTACTGATCCGCCAACTCTTCGCCGTTGATATAAAGATGGCCGTCGCGAATCTCGATCGTTTCGCCCGGCAAGCCGACGACGCGCTTGATGAACGACTTCGACCGGTCGAGAGGATACCAGAAGACGACCACGTCACCACGCTCGATCGGCTCGAAGCGGTAAATGAACTTGTTGATGAAGATGCGCTCCTGATCGCTCAGAAGCGGGTTCATGCTGGTCCCTTCTACTTTGACCGGCTGGTACAGAAAAATCATGACCACGATCGCCAGGCCCAAGGCCACGGCGAGATCGCGCGTCCAACTGCGCAACTCGCGCCGCAAATGAGGAGCGGGCGTTCCTTCGGGCGAATCCGGCGCAGCGGATTGGGGCGAGTCCTGCATGCTCTGCTGAGATATTTATATCACGGCGCGGAAGCCGAGGCAAAGCGGGGCGCGCGCCGTCGAACGCGAGTGGGTAAGCCGATTTACGGCTCGATGATCTGATTGCGGACGGCGTAGCGGACGAGATCGGTCACGGTGTGCAGCTGCAGCTTGCGCATGATGTTCGCACGATGCGTCTCGGCCGTCTTTACGCTGATACAGAGCGACGAAGCAACTTCCTTGCTGCTCTTCCCTTCCGCAAGCAATTGCACGATTTCGCGCTCGCGCGAGGTCAGGCGGTCGCGAACGGATTCCGGCAGGTCGTTGCCGGGCCGCGCCCCGTTGAAGTTGCTGAGAATCACTTCCGTGGCACGCGGCGTGAAGAAGGGTTTGTGGTTCGCGAGCGTTTCGACCGCGATGATCAGGTCGCGGTCGGAATCGGATTTCACGATGTAGCCGCGAACGCCTGCTTCGAGGATGTCGCGAATCAATTGGTCGGAATAGTGCACCGACAGGATCAGCACTTCCGTGTTCGGCGACGACTTCCGGATGCGGCGCGCCGCCTCGATGCCGTTCAGGTCCGGCATGCTGATGTCGAGGATCACGACGTCGGGCTTGAGTTCTTCGGCCTTGGTCACCGCCTCGCGTCCCGTGTGGGCCTCGCCGACAACCTCCCATCCTGCGTGAGAAGTCAGCAGCGCTTTGATTCCGCGGCGCATGAGGTCGTGATCGTCAACGATGAGAATACGCACAGTTTTCATCTTGGCCCCTCCAGCAGTCCAAAGATTCGATGGAACCCACGAGAGCCGTCTCGTTTTCGAGCTGAGACACACTCTCAAGTCGACTGGGAAACTCAATTATACACAATCAGCAAGACAGTCAACGACAGGCCCCGAGGCCTCTCGAAACGGATTTCTTCGAGTGGCGCTCCCCAAAACTCAGTAGTTTCCGCGCTTCCAATCAAGAATCGACGCTCGATTAGAGCTGAGCGTTGCCCCCGGGCGAGCCGAGCTACATGCGGTCCGCGAGGCACTCGCGCAGCTTTCGCCGCGCCCGCAGGAACCGCGCCTTCACAGCCGCTTCGGACAGATTCAGGATCTTCGCCGTCTCTTTCGTTTGCCGCTCTTCGAGACCCAGCAGCCATACGACGGCTCGTGAAGTTCCCCGAAGGCCATCGATCGCCTCCCGAAGAATCCGCTGCTTCTCCTGCTTCACGAAGAGAATTTCGGGGCGCACGTCGTCGCTCGCGCGAATCATCTCCGCCGGATCGACTCCCTCTTCCGTCGGGCCGAACGTCAGATGCGCGTTTTCCGCACGTTGCTTGCGGAGTTTTCCCAGCGCTTCGTTGATCGTGATCCTCAAGAGCCAGGTGGAAAATCTGGACTTGGAGTGAAACTGATCGATGTGGGCGTACGCCTTCAGGAGCGCCTGTTGAATCGCGTCCTCCGCGTCTTCCTTGTTGCCGGTGATCCGAAGCGCGACCCGGTACGCCTTGGACATTTGCGGCTGCACGAGCTCCGCAAACGCCTCTCGGTCTCCTTCCCGAGCTTGTTCGACCAGAACCGATTCCTCGCCAAGAATCAGGAGGTTGCTGTCGGCTGAAATGGGGGCTTCAAGAGTATTGAGATCGTTCATCACGTGTGTCCGCCTCTCCTGTTCGAGTTCTGATGATTCCGCCACTGCAAAAACCGGCGGGTGCCCGCCCCAGCTATAAAGTGGGGACTTCCGCGTTTATCGCGGATTCCTGGGGCGGGTCGCCCTTCCGGTCAAGCGCCTTATGAAGCATGAATCCGGACGCTAATCCTCCCCTGCTACGATAAAAACCATCGTCAAAGTACCGGAAGCGTACTCGGTGGTCTATCCGAGGCATGCTGTAGCTTTCTAGGGTGGTTCGCTGTATGGCTCGTCGCCGTATGGCGCTGTGTTTCGGCAACTTGCAGGGTGAGGAACGCTGCCGCGCGAATATACGGGGGACCGTGTATGGCCCGCCGATGGCCCACGGGCTATATAGAAGCCAGTTTCGGCAGTCAGCTCGAGAGCAAAACGGCGAGCGAAAAGGGGGACCACATGTTGCGTTGGGCTGCGGCTTTCTTCATTATCGCGCTGATCGCGGCGTTCCTGGGATTCGGTGGCGTGGCTGTGGCGGCCGCCGGAATCGCAAAGATTCTCTTCATGGTCTTTCTCGTGTTGTTCCTGGTCGCCCTGTTGGGCGGCCTGGCACGACGCGGAGTTTGAGATTGGGGAGTTCGGCCCGGTCGATTCCTACTCGGTCGACGCGCCTTGAGCCCTCATCGAGGCAGGGCTCGGGGCGCGATGGCCGTCTCGCTGACTGGCTTCGGGTAAAGGGAGGACCACCATAATTGTAGTACCGGATTCGCCAGACTTGATCCTTAGTCTGCCTCCCAATTGGCGCGCCCTCTCTCTCATCCCGCGTACTCCAACGCCCATCTGGCCTCCCGGCCCATTGAGCGACGCCAGCAGGTCTGCCGGAATCCCTTTCCCGTTGTCGGTGATCTCCAAACTGACCGTGTTGCCTTGGCGCCTGCCGCGAACGGTCGCCAGGGAGCCAGCCGAATGCCGGTAGATGTTCGTTAGGCTCTCCTGGACGATCCGGAAGAGCGCGGTTTCCAGGCTTTGCGGCACCCGCTCTTCGCCGAGAGCGAGGTCCAGGTCGACCTTGATCTTGCTTCTCTGCGTGAAACCATCCGCAAACCACTCGAGCGCGGACTTCAAGCCAGAAAAATCAAGCGTAGGCGGATAAAGCAGGTAAGAGAGCGTGCGCGTTTGGTCGGAAGCTTCCTGGGATAAGCCCAGCGCCTCGCGGAGGATCTCGGTCGCGACGGGGTCCTTATCGGCGATGCGCTCGCTGACTGCGGAGAGATGAATGGCCAGGGCGGCGAGGCTTTGGCCGGTCGTATCGTGTAGCTCCCGGGCGATGCGGCGGCGTTCCTCATCCTGAAGCTGTAGCAAGCGCGCCGAAAGATTCCGCAGCGATTCTTCGGCATCCCGACGGGCGGTAATGTCGCGGTTGACCTCGAGAATTCGCCAGGGACGTCCGCGCTCATCACGCTGCACCGCCTGGCGGCTTTCAACGATGATCCGCCGATTGTCCTTGGTGCGATGGGCGAGTTCGCCCTCCCAGACGCCCGTTTCAAAGAGCGTTCGATGCACATCTTCGAATGGCTCAGGAAACTCCGTCCCGAAGAATTCGTGCGTGATCTGGCCCTCGGCTTCCAAGGCGGACCAGCCGTAAAGCCGCTCAGCGCCGCGGTTCCAGTAGCGGATCGCGCTGTTGGCGTCGCGAACGATAATCGCATCGTGCAGAAGCTCGAGAAGATGACTGAGGTCCCGCTCGTCGCCTGCGATGTGCCGCTTGCGCGCAATCTTCTTCGTCCGGCCTGATGACGCCATGCACTGCCCCCGCTGCTGCGAACGAAGTCTATCTTACTGATGAGGCTTACGCAGCGGTATCTGCGAATTCGATCGGAATCAGCAAAATATTCTCTCGGGCGAGAGAAACTACACCGTCGAGGGCTCGGAAGTTGTCTTTTAAGCTGTTACAAAGAAAGGGAGTTATGGCTGGCAACTCCTGGCAGCGTACTTGCTCTAGTGGAGCGCATCTAGCTCTTTCGGGGATAGACCATGATCGTGACGTACGACATCTTTCGAAGGCTCCCAGCGGGGGACCCGGTGTGGGTCGAAGCGGTACAGGGCCTCGAAGTGGCGAAGACGCGCCTCCAAGAGCTGGTCTCCATGCGGCCGGGCGATTACTACCTCTATGATCTCGGCTGCGAGCGAATCATCGCTGTCGCGTCGTCGTCCTAGAGCTCGTGCGATTTCGCGTCACCTGGATTTTGCGGCGCCAGTTTCACGACACCGGCGCCGCATCGGCGTTTCCCCACTCGCGCACGAATGCTAATCAGCGCTCTGTGCGCGAGCCGCTTTCGCGTTAGCCGAACTCTCGGCAAGCTGAGTCAGCTTGGCGTCGGCCGCCTTCTCTTCCCGCAGCGTTTCCTCGAGCACGCTCACCGCGTTTTGAAGGCCCAGTTGCCGGGCATACGAAGCGAGGGATCCGTAGAGGGCGATCTCGTAGTGCTCCACCGCGTTTCCGTTCGAAATGAGCGCAGTGTCGCGAAGTGGAGTGGCTTCGATGTTGCTTGCCGAATCCTTCGCCGCGTTCATCAGCTTGTCGATGACCTCGTTGTCCTTCGTGTCGGGCTTGAGGCCCGCGACCGAAAAAACATTCTGCAGCCGGCTCAGGTGACTCTGTGTTTCGCGAAGGTGATGCTGCAGAGCGGTGCGCAACTCGGGCGAAGTGGCGGCTTCGATCATTGCCGGCAACCCTTTTTCGACCAGCTTGCGCTCGCAGTCATACGCATACCGCAATTCGATTTCGAACAGCTCATTGAGACTCTTGATTTTGCCTAACATCGTGTTCTCCTTGGCTCGGGTTTCGCCCGGCGATTTATTTCGTGAAAACTTATCAGCGCTTTGCCTGCCAGCGCTGCGTTTCACCACAATTAGTCGATAAATGAATCGCGCGAGATTCGGTACTTGGGGTATTTCGAAAAATGATTCGCCTTAGCACTGCCCTCAGGTTCTTCCCGGGAGGCGAATTCCCCATGAGAGTCGCGGAAGAGAAAAACTGGGATAAGATGTCGGCAGCCGAGTGACCACTGTCCAAGCCGACAGCGCGGGCTCACGCACAGGCCTTGTTGCGAAACAACAAGACAGGGAGTCTCACATGGAAAGAGACCACCTCTATCGCGACTACATCACCGTCGTCTTCGGCCTCGTGGCAACGAAAGGACTCGAGCAGCTCTCGGAAAGCGTGATCAAAAAGGAGTCGCCTCTGTGGATTCAAGCGCCTTTTTTCCTCGGCGCGTTCATCGTCGGCATTCACTACTGGTACGTCTGCGCGAATTTTGCCGGCGTTTCGAGCACGACCTACGGCGTTCTTTCGGAAAAAATCTCGTCCCGGCAATTCTTCAAGAATCTATCCAACATTATTCTTTTCGGACTTCCCGTGCTGTTCGTCTCGGGATACGCCGGCGCGGTGGTGATGTTCTTCTACGCGATCCCCGCGCACTACGGCCTTCTGTTTCGGGCGTTTCAGGTTCTGCTGGGAATCAGCTGGATCAATGACGCCTGGGACATCGCCATCGCGATATACGCGAAGAAAAAGACGAACAACACCGACGAAATCAACGCGATCGAGAACCAGCGCAAGCTCAGTCAACTCTGGCTGATCCTTGATTTGGGCTTCTTCGTGATCTTTACCCTTGGCTACCACTGGGTCGCATCGCTCGCCCTTGCGCATCCACTGAGGGATGGCGCTCTCTTCCTGGGCCTGGTCGCGATCGGTGTCCTCTTCGATGCTCTCCTGACCCCGCTCGACCAGAAACAGGCGCAGCCCCAGAAGCCCGCGGCTCATCCTTCACAACCCGCCCCGGCCGCCGCCAGCGCCCCGAAAGCTTGACGGCGGCGCCGCGCTCCGTGCGCGCTGAATCTTCGACCGGATTCCCGCAAATCAAGCTAAAATCCCGCCATCGCGTGGGGCCCGTAGCTCAGCTGGTTAGAGCAGCGGACTCATAATCCGTTGGTCCTAGGTTCGAATCCTAGCGGGCCCACGAACCCCAACAATCCTCGCGGCATCCTAAACAGACGAACTTTCTGCGCAGAAGCACGGATCAACAAGGACGGTGACGTCCGCCACGGCGCAACCCGCACCGTCCAGCTGGCCCAAGCCTAGTCTTTGGTACAGGTGCTTTGAGAAAGCGCCGGGACTAAACTTCTGGGCAGGCCGCGCGATTAGAAGGTTATGGCGGTCCAGAGGCGAACTCCCGCCCCGCCCCTGGGCCGATTCCCGGAATATCGAGTTCGGACCAAATCGACCGATTGAGGGATCGCTCTTGAGAAAAAAACTGGAGCTACTCGCGGCACTGGCCGCCCTGATCAGCTTGTGCGCATGTGCGGGGACAGTGGGCGTAAATTCTGACCCGGGCTCCGGCCACGGCGCCCCTGGGCCGGGTTCCCCCTCGATCTCCCTGCAACCTGCCAGCCAGACCGTTGCCGTCGGGGAGACCGCCACATTCAGCGTGACCGCGACGGGAAGTCCTGCGCCCACGTACCAATGGCAGAACGCGGCGACCGGCGCAAATATTTCCGGCGCTACCTCCGCGAGTTATTCCATCCCCTCCGCAACAGTTGGCGAGAGCGGATCGAAGTTCCAGGTTGTGGTTTCGAACTCCGCCGGCAGCCTCACGAGCGCCGTGGCAACGCTTACGGTCGACACGACGCCTGGATTCAGCACGCAGCCGGCCAGCATCACCGTCAACGCCGGCCAGCCCGCCACGTTCAGCGTCACGGCGACCGGCTCCGCCCCGCTGAATTACCAGTGGGAGCGCGGCACCACGAACATTTCCGGCGCCACGTCCGCGAGCTACACGCTTTCCAGCCCGTCAGCAAGTGACAATGGCGCGACGTTCCGCGTGGTCGTCACCAACGCCGTCGGCAACGCCACGAGCAGCTCGGCCACGTTGACCGTCGACTACGCGCCGTCCATCACAGCACAGCCCGCGAACCAGACCGTGCTCGTCAGCCAGACTGCTACTTTCAGCGTCACGGCGAGCGGCAATCCCGCGCCTACCTATCAGTGGCAGAACGCCGCCACCAGCGCGAACATCGCCGGCGCGACCTCGGCAAGCTACACGACACCCGCCACGATGATCGCAGACAGCGGCGAAACGTTTCAGGTCGTGGTCACGAATTCCGTCGGCAGCCAGACGAGCCATGCTGCCACGCTCACCGTCAACTCCAGCGGACCGCCGCCAACAAATGCCTCGGTCCTCACGTATCACAACGACGGGATGCGCACGGGCCTCAATCCGAATGAGACCATTCTCACGACGAGCAACGTGAAGTCGAGCACCTTCGGCAAGCTGGGCTCGCTCACCGTGACCGGCCTCGTCGACGCGGAGCCCCTCTACGTGCCCAATCTCACCATCGGCGGCACGGCGCACAATGTCGTGTTCGTCGTCACTGAGCACGACATGGCGTACGCGTTCGATGCCGACACGCCGGGTCCGGCGCTCTGGCAGGCTTCCCTGATTCCCAGCGGCGAAGTTCCCAGTGACGATCGCGGCTGCGGCCAGGTGGAACCCGAAATCGGAATCACGTCGACGCCCGTGATCGATCCCTCCGCCGGGCCGAACGGCACGATGTTCGTCGTCACCATGTCGAAAGATTCGAGCAACAACTATCACCAGCGCTTGCACGCCGTCGATTTGACGACCGGCGCCGACCGCATCACGCCTACGCTAATTCAAGCCACGTATCCGGGCAACGGCACGGGCAGCTCGGGCGGCACGCAAACGTTCAATCCGGCCTCGTACGAAGAGCGCTCGGCGCTGCTGCTCGCGAACGGCATCATCTACACAACGTGGACCTCGCACTGCGACGCGCCGAACTACACGAGCTGGGTGATCAGTTACAACGAGTCGACGCTGGCACAGGTGAGCGTGCTCAACAACACTGCCAACGGCAACACGCAGGGCGGCCAGGAGGGTGGCATCTGGAGCGCGGGCGATGGCCCGTCGGTCGACGCCTCCGGCAACATCTACTTCCTCATTGGCAACGGCACGTTTGACACGACCGTCGACGGCAGCGGATTCCCGAATAAGCGCGACTTCGGAAATTCGTTCATGAAGTTGTCTGTCTCCGGCAGCAGTCTAGCCGTGGCGGATTACTTCGCGATGGATAATCCCGGCGGCGGCGACGCGGAATCCGAATCGTCGGCGGACACCGATCTCGGCTCAGGCGGCGCTATGCTGCTGCCCGATTTGCAGGACGGCCAAGGCAACACCTGGCACCTCGGCGTGGGCGCTGGAAAAGACGGAAACATGTACGTCGTGAATCGCGACAACATGGGCAAGTTCGTCGCGAGCGATGCGAATATCTACCAGGAACTCGACGGAGCGTTGAGCGGCGGCATCTGGTCTGCGCCCGCCTATTTCAACAAGGCTGTATACTACGGGCCGGTGGGCAACAACCTGCTAGCATTCACGATTACCAACGCCAAGCTCGCCACGTCTGCTTCGTCGCAAAGCCCAACGTCGTACGGCTATCCCGGCGCAACGCCGAGCGTCTCCGCGAACGGCACGTCGAACGGAATTGTCTGGGCGATTCAGAATGGCAGCACAGGTGTTCTGCACGCGTACGACGCTACCAACCTCGCCACGGAACTCTACAACAGCAACCAGGCCGCGGGCGGCCGCGACCAGTTCTCGACCAACTCGAACTGCAAGTTCGTAACGCCGATGATCGCCAACGGCAAAGTCTACGTCGGCACGCCCGGCGCAGTCATCGTCTTCGGCCTCCTCGGCCAGTAGTCACCGTGTCTTGAACGGTTGCTCAGCTGGCACGCCGGGTTGCTCAGCGAACGCGCCGTCATTCTGAGGCCCGGGTTCATCGGGCCGAAGAATCTCTCTTTCTCTATACTTCTCCGCGTCCTCTGCGTCTCTGCGGTGAACCGAACGGCCCTGTTCGGTTCCTCTCGCAACACCGCGATTCTCTCAAGCGTTCGAATACGGTACGATACTGCCGCACCCAAATTTATATCCACTCCAAAGGCTTGGTCGTCACGTGTCAACGCCACGCGATCCAGGATTGAGCGATCCTCTACTGATCAACGACTGGCTGGCTGTCGCGTGGGCATCCTCCGTGCCGCAAGGGAAGCTGCTGTCCGTGCGCGTGCTCGATCGCGACGTGGTGCTTTGGCGCGGCGAAAGCGGCTTGCACGCCTGGCGCGACCTTTGCGTTCATCGCGGCGCGAAGCTCTCGCTCGGAACGCTTTCGAAATCGAAGGGCGCCGACTGCGTCGCCTGCCCCTACCACGGCTGGGAATACAACCCGCTCGGCGAGTGCGTGCGCATTCCCGCCCATCCCGACCAGCCTCCGCCGCTGCGGGCGCGCGTTGAAAGCTTCGCCGTGCGCGAAAAGTACGGATTGATCTGGGTCTGCCTCGGCACGCCGCGCGGGCCGCAGGCGGAAGTTCCCGCGTTCCCTGAGGGAGAGACCGGCGGTTACCGGCTGGTGTACGCCGGGCCCTACGAATTCCACGCGCAGGGGCCGCGCATCATCGAGAATTTGCTCGATGTGTCGCACCTCTCGATCGCGCATGCCGGGATGCTTGGCGATCCGGCGCGCGCCGAAATCGGCGAGTACTCCGTCTCCACCACGCCGCAGGGAATCGTGGCGAAAGACATTCCGATCTGGCAGCCCGATCCTGATGGGACCGGCCGCCCCGGAAGCGTGTTGTACAGCTATTGGGTTGAGCGGCCACTGACCGCGCGCATGGTGAAAGTCAAGGACGACGAGCGTTTCGCGCTGCTCGGCACGGTGACGCCCGTCGATAGCGAGACGAGCCTTGCGTGGGTCGTGATCGCGCTGAATTACGCGCACGACGTGCCCGCGGAAGAGCTGCGCAAATTCCAGGACACCGTCACCGCGCAGGACATTCGCATCGTGAATTCGCAGCGGCCGGAATTGCTGCCGCTGGACCTGCAAATGGAATTGCACCTGCGCTCCGATCAGCTGGCGATCGCTTACCGCCGCTGGCTCCAGCAAATGAGCCTGCGCTACGGCACCTCATGACGCGAGGCCTCGCCCATCGCTAGCGCGGCGCCAACCATCGATGGTGCCGGACCGCGCTGGTTCGTCCCGGGCGACCTTGACGGCTTCTTCGGCCTTTTCTTCAGCGGTTTTCCCGATCTGCTGCTCATCGCCAGCCTCACGCCGCTGTGCGGATTGCCCGCGGAACTCGTCGCCGGACGCGTGCTTCCCGCGGTCGCCTTCTCGATTCTTTTCGGCAATCTGTTCTACGCATGGCAGGCGCATCGTCTCGCGCGCCGCACCGGCCGCAGCGACGTCACCGCAATTCCCTTCGGCGTAAACACGCCGACGATCTTCGCCTATATCTCGCTGATCATGGTGCCGGTGTACAACCGCACGCACGACGCGACGCTCGCCTGGCACATGGGAATCTTCGCCAGCCTCGTCAGCGGAGTGGTGCAAAGCGTCAGCTCGTTTTGCGTCAACTGGCTGCGCCGCACGACGCCTCTCGCCGCGCTGCTCTGCCCGCTGGCGGGACTCGCGATGGCGTTTCTGTGCCTCGGCTTCGTCTTCGGAATTTTCCAAGCGCCCGCAGTCGCGCTGCTGCCCGCGATCATTCTCCTCGTCGGGTACGCGTCGCGCATTCGCCTGCCGTTGCGCATTCCTGCCGGACTCGTCGCGATGATTGTCGGCGCCGTCTCCGTAGTTTTTCTGCGCCATATGCACTGGTACTCGCTGCCGCCGCAGCAGCCGCTGCTCCCGATCGGCATTTACCTGCCGAAGCCGGTGAACATTTTCAGAGTATTCACGTACGGCCAGGGCTGGCGCTATGCCTCGGTGTTCCTGCCGCTGAGTCTGCTGGACACGATCGTCTCGCTGCAAATTCTCGAGAGCGTGCGCCTCGCAGGCGACGACTACCCGACCGCGCCCTCGCTCTTCGTCAACGGCCTCGCTACGCTCGTCGGCGCCGCATTCGGCAGCGCGTTCCCGACCAGCCTGTACATTGGCCACAACGCGCACAAGGCCAATGGCGCGCGCATCGGCTACTCGATTCTCGGCGGCATCGCCAGTGCTGCACTCTGCCTCAGCGGGCTTGTCCCCGCTGTGCTGCGCTTCGTGCCGCTCGAGGTTGTGGCGTTTGCGGTCGTGTGGTTCGGCCTCGCGATGGTCGGCCAAGCCTTCGAGGAAGTGCCTGCTTCGCACACGGTGGCCGTCGCGCTCGGCCTCGTGCCGATGCTGGCGCAGTGGGTCACGCAAACGGTCGATCTCGCTGTGCGCACGGCCGGCAGCGACCTCGCGACCGTCGCGCCGCGCTTCGGCGGCCAGCTCGCGATCTATGGACTCATCGCGCTCGGCCAGGGCGCGCTGCTCGTCTCGATGATCTGGGCCGCGGCGCTCGTCTGGATGCTGGAACGCAAATTCCTGCGCGCGTCGATCTGGATGCTGGTCGCGGCGGCGCTTTCGTGCGTCGGCGTGATCCACGCGTACCGGCTCACGCCCCTCGGCATCGAAAACCATCTCGGCTGGTGGGTCGCTCCCGATTTCACGCTCGGCTATCTCGCCGCAGCGATTTTCCTCTTACTCTGCCACTGGTACGCCGTGCGTCATCCCGACGCCTTCGCGAAATGAAATTATCATCGCGCGCCGTTCGTTCTCGCGAGCCTCGTCCCGAGGCGACTTCGCAAGTGACTTCGCGCGAAGCGCGAGTTATTCTTACCTGTGTCCCTTGAATCTTGGGCCTTCCTCTTCGTCGCGGCGTTTCTCGCGGGAACCGTAAACTCAGTCGCCGGCGGCGGCAGCTTCATTTCGTTTCCGGCGCTGCTGCACGTCGGCGTCCCGCCAATTCCGGCGAACGCGACCAACACCGTTGCCGTTTGGCCCGGCACTGTCGCCAGCACGTTTGCCTACCGCAACGCCTTCACTCCGCACGCGCGGCGCCTGATGCTGCCGCTCTTCCTGGTCGGCATCCTCGGCGGCGTCCTCGGCGCGCGCGTTCTGCTAATCACGCCGCAGCAGACGTTCATGCGCCTGATTCCCTGGCTGATGTTCGGCGCGACGCTCCTCTTTCTTTTCAGCGGCCGCATGACGGCCTGGATTCGCGGGCGCGCCGGCCACAATCCGGGTGACACGAAGGTCCCGCCGCTGCTGATGGTGGCCGGACTCGCCATCGAACTGGTCGTCGCGATGTACGTTGGCTATTTCGGCGCGGGTGCCGGAATCCTGTTCCTCTCGCTGCTCGCCATCCTCGGCATCGACGACATCCACGCCATGAATGGCATGAAGACGCTGCTCGTCAGCGTGGTCAACGGAGTCGCGATCGTCACGTTTGTTCTCGCGCACGTGATCGTGTGGCCGCAGGCGCTCGTGATGCTGGTCGGCGCCATTGCCGGCGGCTACGGCGGCGCGCACTTCGCCCAGAAGATGGATCCGAAGCACGTCCGCTGGATCGTCATCGTCGTCGGTTTCGGCATGTCCGCCTACTTCTTCATCCGCTACTGAGGCGACATCGAATCGCTTTCTACGCGCGCCCCGCTGGCCTCCTACGTTCGCACTTGCAAACTCCCATCCTCGTGCTAGAATCGAAACCGTACTGGATTAGTGCTATATGCTTCAGTACGAGGTTGAACGATGGTAAGGCTCGGAAAACTAACGGATTACGGGCTCGTGCTGATGACGCTGATCGCGCGCGGCGAAGGCTTGCCGCTGCGGACGGCGCGCGAGCTCGCCGTCGAATCCCGCCTGCCTCTTTCGACCGTCAGCAAGCTCCTGAAACAGCTCTTGCAGAGCGGCCTGCTCACGTCGCATCGCGGCATCAAGGGCGGCTACATCCTGGCCAGAACGCCGCGAGAAATTTCCGTCGTTGAGATCATTTCCGCCATCGAAGGACCGATGGCGCTCACCGAATGCAGCACGGACGTGACCGGGCTCTGCAACCTCGAGTCTTTCTGCCCCATCAAGAGCAACCAGCAAATCATCAACCAGGCGGTGCGAGGCGTTCTCGACAAAATCAGCCTCTCCGATCTCGTCGCGCCCATGCAGCTCACCAGCATCAGGGATACGCGTGGCCGCATCGTGCCGACCATCGCCTCCGGGAGAATTCAATGAGTTCGAATACCGACGCCACAATCCGCGAGCTGGCGCAGCAGGAATACAAGTGGGGCTTCGTCACCGACATCGGCGAGGACCGCGCGCCCAAGGGACTCAACGAAGAGATCATTCGCTTCATCTCCGCGAAGAAGAACGAGCCGGAATTCATGCTCGAGTGGCGGCTCAAGGCGTATCGGCACTGGGAGTCGCTCGAAAAGTCGCAGGCTGAGCCGAAGTGGGCCAACATCCACTACGCGCCGATCAACTACCAGGACATCTCGTACTATTCGGCGCCTAAGCAGAAGCCGAACCTGAAGAGCCTCGACGAGCTCGACCCCGAAATTCTGCGCACGTACGAAAAGCTGGGCATCCCGCTGGCCGAGCAGAAAATGCTCGCGGGCGTTGCGGTCGACGCCGTGTTCGACAGCGTCTCGGTCGGCACCACATTCAAAGCCAAGCTCGCGGAAGCCGGCGTGATCTTCTGTTCTTTCTCCGAGGCCGTGAAAGAGCATCCCGAACTCGTGAAGAAGTATCTCGGCACCGTCGTTCCCTACACCGACAATTTCTTTGCCGCGCTCAATGCCGCGGTCTTCAGCGACGGTTCGTTCGTCTACGTGCCCAAGGGCGTGAAGTGCCCGATGGAGCTTTCCACCTACTTCCGCATCAACGCGGCGGAAACCGGCCAGTTCGAGCGCACGCTGATCGTCGCCGACGAGCGCGCCTCCGTCAGCTACCTGGAGGGCTGCACGGCGCCGATCCGTGACGAAAATCAGCTGCACGCGGCGGTGGTCGAGCTGATCGCCATGGACGACGCGCAGATCAAATACTCAACCGTGCAGAACTGGTATCCCGGCGACAAGAACGGCAAGGGCGGAATCTACAATTTCGTCACGAAGCGGGGCGCGTGCCGCGGCAAGAATTCGAAGATTTCCTGGACGCAGGTCGAGACCGGTTCCGCCATCACCTGGAAATATCCGAGCTGCATTTTGCAGGGCGAAAATTCCGTCGGCGAATTCTACTCGGTGGCGCTTGCGAACAATTATCAACAGGCGGACACCGGCACGAAGATGATCCACATCGGCAAGAACACCCGCAGCACCATCGTCTCCAAGGGCATTTCCGCCGGGCACGGCCAGAATACCTATCGCGGCCAGGTGAAGATCATGAAGGACGCGACCGGCGCGCGGAACTACACGCAGTGCGATTCGCTGCTGATCGGCGACAAGTGCGGCGCGCACACGTTCCCGTACATCGAGGTGAAGAATTCCACGGCGCGCATGGAGCACGAAGCGTCCACGTCGAAAATCGGCGAGGATCAGATGTTCTATCTCCGCCAGCGCGGGCTGAAGACCGAAGACGCCGTGTCGATGATCGTCAACGGCTTCTGCAAGCGCGTCTTCCGCGAGCTGCCGATGGAATTCGCCGTCGAGGCCCAGAAACTGCTGAGCGTGAGCCTCGAAGGCAGCGTCGGATAGGCTGAGATCGCAGCACTTCCAATCGGAGAGGACGACACGGAAAGATGAGCTTGCTCGAAATCAAGAACCTGCGGGCCAAGGTCGACGGGAACGAAATCCTGAAGGGCGTCAACCTCGCGCTGGACGCCGGCGAAGTCCATTCAATCATGGGACCGAACGGCTCCGGCAAGAGCACGCTCGCGCAGGTGCTCGCTCGCCGCGAGACCTACGAGATCACAGGCGGCGAGGTGCTGCTCAACGGCAAGGACCTGCTCGCCATGAAGCCCGAAGAGGCGGCATGCGAGGGGCTGTTTCTCGCGTTCCAATACCCCGTCGAGATTCCAGGCGTCAGCAACGCCTACTTCCTGCGCTCCGCGCTGAATGCGATTCGCAAGTACCGCGGCCTGGAGGAAATGGACGCGATGGATTTCTTGCCCAAGCTTCGCGAAAAGATGAAGCTGCTCGAAATGGACGAAAAGTTCCTGAACCGCTCGGTGAATGAGTCCTTCTCAGGCGGCGAAAAGAAGCGCAACGAGATTTTGCAGATGGAAATTCTCGAGCCGTCGGTGGCGATTCTGGACGAGACCGATTCCGGCCTCGATATCGACGCTCTGAAGATCGTAGCCAAGGGCGTGAACGCGATGCG
>DATJRU010000151.1:0-5397 GCA_035504455.1 Vulcanimicrobiaceae bacterium | reverse complement strand
TGCTCGCCATCAATTCGGAGCGCCAGCCCGAGCCGTGGGAGTGCGGCGCGGCGAGCGCGAGGAAAGAGCTCGTCACCGAGAAAGCGATGATGCATCTGCTGCTTGCCAATCTCGCGCGCGAACCCCTGGGACGAGCGATCGGGGATGTGTTCGAGGCGGTAGCCGAGAGATACCTGATCCAGCCGACATTCATCTACGACTTTCCCGTCGAGATCTCGCCTCTGGCCAAGCGGCGCGAGGACGATCCTTCGCTGACCGAGCGATTCGAACTTTTCATCGCGGGGATGGAAATCGCAAACGGCTTTTCGGAGTTGAACGATTCCGAGGATCAGGAACGCCGCTTCCGCGAGCAGGTGGAACGCGGCGGGCTCGAAGCGCCGAAAGAGGTGGATGTCGATTACATTCGCGCGCTGAGCCACGGGCTGCCTCCGACGGCGGGCGAAGGAGTCGGGATCGACCGCCTCGTGATGCTGCTGACCAATTCGCACGCCATCCGCGAAGTGATCCTCTTCCCCTTGCTGCGGGCCGAAGGCGCCGAGGAATCCGATGCCGCGCCCGACGAAAGAACCAAATGACATTTGAGTGGCTGGTGGCGCTGCGTTACCTGCGGTCGCCGAACCGGCCGGCGGTGCTGCGGCTGGTGACGTTCCTCGCCGTGCTGGGAGTGGCGGCGGGCGTGACGACGCTGGTGGTGGCGCTCTCGATGAACACGGGCTTCCGGCAGGCCATCCGCGACCGGCTACTGAGCGTGACGGCGCACGTGAATCTGAAGCCGGTGAACGCGGCCGAGGGCATTCGCGACTACCGGGCGCTGATCGCGAAGCTGAGCGACACTGCCGGCGTGCAGTCGATCGTGCCCGCGATCTACAACACCGTGCTTCTCTCGTTTGGCCGCCATCCGCGGGGGGTGGTGCTGAAGGGCGTCGACCCGGAACTCGAATTGAAAGCGAGCGGCGCTCTGCGGCACCTGGTGGCCGGATCGAACACGTTCGCGCCCGATCCCGACGGCATCCCGGCGATCATGGTGGGCCGGATTCTCGCCGAGGAGACGGGTATCTCGGTGGGCGATTACGTCACGCTGACCAGCCCTCAGGGGAACCTGACGCCTTTCGGCATGCTGCCGAGTTCGCGACGATTTCGCGTGACCGGAATTTTCGATTCCGGATTCTACGATTACGACGCGAACTGGGGCTTCGTGACGCTGAAGTCTGCGCAAGCGCTGGCCGGCATCGGCGACGTGGTGAGCCTGCTCGAAGTGCGCGTGACGAACCTCGACGACGCGGGCAAAATCGCGGACGAACTGGTGCAGCGCGCAGGCCCGGGATTTCACGCCACGACCTGGATGGACGAGAATCGCGCGCTCTTTCGCGCACTCAGCCTGGAGAAACTCGTGACCGCGCTCTTCATCGGGCTGATCACGTTTGTAGCGGGACTGAATATCCTTGTGGTGCTGACGATGACGGTGACGGATCGCGCCAAGGACGTTGCCGTGCTGATGGCGGTCGGAGCCCGGCGCAAGCAGATTCGAATGATTTTCGTCCTGCAAGGGCTCGCGATCAGCATCGCGGGAACGGTCGCGGGACTCGCGGCGGGGTTCGGATTTGCGTGGGTGGCAAACCGGTGGAGATTGATACCCCTGAATCCCGAGGTGTACGCGATTCCCTACGTTCCCTTCCACGCGAACGGAACGGACGCGATCTGGATCACCGTGGCGGCACTGGCGATCAGCATCGCGGCCACGGTCCTGCCGGCGCGGTCGGCGTCGAACATTTTGCCGGTCGAGATTCTGCGCTTCGAATAGGCTCAAAGATTAGAATTTTCCAATCCTCGCTCCGATCACAGAAATCACTCTCTTCGATAGCCGTTTCGATTCGTTGCGAAAGCGCGAGCGTGTTAAAATATGAGCGTCTAAGTGGCACAGTGCCATTATTTGGCCAGAACGATGGCCGCAATAAGGGAAGTATCTAGGACAAGTGTGAAATCGATTCCCCGATCCTACGGGGAACGGCCGATTAATATGCTGTAAAGCAAGGAGATACCTGGGGCGGTTTTCGGCATCTAAAGTGTGTAGGAACCGGCGAGAGCCATGCAGAAAGATTCGAGCGTGACGGTCGAAACGGAAGACGCCAATGCGGCAGGCGTCGCAACCTCACGCGAAATCCTGCGCGCGAAAAGCCTTCGCAAAGTTTTCTATTCGGGCTCACAGGAAATCGTGCCCCTGGGGGGGATCGATCTTTCGGTGGAGCGCGGCGAGATGATCGCGATCGTAGGGCCGTCAGGAACGGGAAAGAGCACGCTCTTACATCTTTTGGGCGCGCTGGACACTCCAACAAGTGGTGCAGTATACTTCGCCGGGAATTCACTCCGAACTCTTCGAGAGGCCGAGCTGGCGGAATATCGCAACAAGTCTGTCGGGTTCGTCTGGCAGCGGCACCATCTGCTGCCGGATTTCACCGCGGCAGAAAACGTGGCGATGCCGTTGCTGGCGGGCGGTAAGGCAGCGGGTCCGGCGCTGAGCGCAGCGGGAGATTGGCTGGCGGAAGTCGGTCTTGGGGACCGCGCGACACAGCGAGCAGCGGAACTTTCGGGAGGCGAGCAGCAACGCGTGGCGATCGCGCGGGCGCTGGTCAACAATCCGGTGATCCTGCTGGCGGACGAGCCGACGGGCGATCTGGACGAGCGGAGCGCAGAGAACATTTTCGAACTCATGCAGGGCTTGCACCGGTCCCATCACCTGACCTCGATTCTCGCGACACATAATCTGCAATTAGCGCGGCGCACGGATCGCGTTCTGACCCTGGAACACGGAACGTTGACGCCGGGCGTAGAAGCGCTCGCAGGCGCGGCGGCAGGTGGATCGCGCGCGGCGGGTGCTGGGGCTATATCCCCGGGAGAGCGTGGGGTGACTCGTGTTTGAACGTTATACGGAAAAGGCTCGACGAGTGATTTTCTTCGCCCGGTACGAGGCAAGCCAGTACGGGAGCCCGTACATCGAGACGGAGCATCTGCTGCTGGGGCTGTTGCGCGAGGACAAGGCGCTCGCGAACCGGTTCCTGCGAACGCACGGCTCGATCGAATCTATCCGCAAAGAGATTGAGTCGCGGATCACGGTCCGCGAACGCATTTCCACGTCGGTGGAAGTTCCTCTCAGTCAGGAGTGCAAGCGCATCCTCAATTACGCCGCTGAAGAAGCGGAGCGTCTCGGCCACAAGCACGTAGGAACGGAACACCTGCTCCTGGGAGTCCTTCGGGAGGAGAAATCCTTTGGCGCCGAAATCCTGCTGGAACGTGGATTGAGGCTATCCACCGTGCGCGAGGAACTGGCTCGCAGCGCGGGAGAGGGGAAGGTACCTGTGAACCGTCCCAAAGAGGCATCGTTGCTGGCGGAATTCAGCCGCGATCTGACGCAAGCGGCGATGGAAGGGCAGCTCGACCCGCTGGTCGGCCGCGACCGCGAACTCGAGCGGGCTATCCAGATTCTGTGCCGGCGCACGAAGAACAATCCCGTGCTGATCGGCGAGCCGGGCGTGGGCAAGACGGCGATCGTCGAAGGGCTGGCGCAGCGAATCGCGGATGGCGACGTGCCGCCGTTCCTCGCTGACAAGAGGATTCTGTCGCTCGATTTGTCGCTGATCGTCGCCGGAACGAAGTATCGCGGGCAATTCGAAGAACGGCTGAAAACCATCATGAAGGAATTGATGGAGAGCCAGAACGCGATCGTGTTCATCGACGAATTGCACACCCTGGTGGGAGCGGGGTCGGCGGAAGGGTCGCTCGACGCCGCCAACATTTTGAAGCCGGCGCTGAGCCGCGGCGAGATCCAGTGCATCGGCGCGACGACGCCCGCCGAATACCGCAAGTCGGTCGAGAAGGACCGCTCGCTCGAGCGGCGCTTCCAGTCGATCAAGGTGCCGGCGCCCGCGGAAGACGAAGCCATCCGGGTGCTGCAAGGCGTTCGCGACCGCTACGAAAAGTTCCACGCGGTGAGCTATACGGAAGACGCGATCCGCTACGCCGTCTATCTTTCGAGCCGTTACATTCCGGACCGCTTTCTGCCGGACAAGGCGATCGACCTACTGGACGAAGCGGGCGCGCGCGTGAAGCTGCGCCAAGCGATGTTGCCGGATGAAGTCGCCGAGGTGCAGAAGCGCGTGAAGTTCATCACGCACCGGATGGAAACCGCGATCGCGAACCACGAATTCGAGAAGGCGCGTTTCTACTCGGAAGAAGAGCGCAAGGAGAAGGAGCATCTCCGCGTGCTGCGCGAGAAGCTGAAGATCGACGATTCGTCGACCGGGATCGTAACCCGCGAGGATATCGAGGAAGTGGTGGCGCGCTGGACCGGCATCACGGTCACGTCGATCAAGGAAGACGAGCAGCAGAAATTGCTGCGGATCGAAGAAGAGCTGCACCGCCGCGTCATCAGCCAGGACAAGGCGATCACGGCGCTGGCGCGCGCGATTCGCCGGAGCCGCGCGGGATTGAAGGCGCCGGGACGGCCTGTGGGCTGCTTCCTCTTCCTCGGACCGACGGGCGTCGGCAAGACGGAAGTGGCGCGGAGGCTCTCGGAGTTCCTGTTCGGCAGCGAGAAATCGCTGATCCGCTTCGATATGTCCGAATACATGGAGAAGCACTCCGTGTCGAAGCTGATCGGCGCGCCTCCAGGATACGTGGGATACGAAGAGGGCGGGCAGTTGACGGAGCGCGTGCGGCGCACGCCCTACTCGGTGATCCTGCTCGACGAAATCGAGAAGGCGCACCCCGACGTCTACAACATCCTGCTGCAGGTGTTCGAAGACGGGCAATTGACCGACGGACTTGGAAATACAGTTGATTTCCGCAATACGATCATTATTATGACGTCGAATCTAGGGGCGCGTCAGTTGCAGAAACAGAGTGGACTGGGCTTCCAATCGACGGATGGTATCGCCACTGCGAAGAGTCAGGACGATATGGTGATGGGCGAAGTGAAGCGGGTCTTCAATCCGGAATTTTTGAACCGTCTCGACGAAGTGATACTGTTCAATTCACTCACGGACGCGGACCTGCTGCTGATCATCGATCTTCTTATCAGCCAGATGAACGAGACCCTGGTGCACCGCCAAGTGCAGGTGGTGACAACGCAAGAAGCGCGCCAGTGGATTCTCGAGAAAACCTGCGGCGATCGGAACTATGGCGCGCGGCCGTTACGGCGCGCGTTGCAGAAATATGTCGAAGACCCGCTGTCGGAAGCTCTCATTCAGGGTGAACTCCAGAGGCCGGCGACACTGGAAGTCTTTCTCTCCGGCGACAGCCTAGCGTTTCGTCCTGTGGCGGAAGCAACCCCGGTGGCCCACTAAGAATCCTACACGCGCAAGCCGGATAAAGCCGAGCCGGCAGGGGAGCATAAAATCTTGG
>DATJRU010000150.1:0-7887 GCA_035504455.1 Vulcanimicrobiaceae bacterium | reverse complement strand
CCTCCAAAGACCTGCTCGCGCTGCAAACGGAGCAGCGGCAACCCTTTGCGCCACGCTAGCTCGCCCTTTTTCCGGAACGTCACCTCGACGCTGGCGTTGCGGTTGTCGTCGCCCGAGATTCGCCACTCGAATCCGAGCGAGACGAGCGTGGGTGGCTCCGTCCAGAAATCGCCCGCTACGGTATTTTTCTGGCACCAGGAAGGCCGAGGAAAGAAAATCGTCACGAGCAGCAGAAGGAATATCTGTTTCGCGTCGCCGCGGCTCAGGGAATGAATCCGTCGACGCGCAACAGCCGCTGAAATCGCGGGTCGGGTCGCAACACATCGTATCGGGGATCTACGTTGAGCCATTCCGACTCCCCTCCCGCGCCCGGCGCGGAGCCTTCCTCGATCGCGTCCATCGCTTCCGCTTTCCTGCCCAGCGCCGCCAGCGTGGCAGCTCGATAGACGGGGCTGACGCCGCCAGGTTTCACCTGCTGATCGAGTTCGGCCAACACGGCCTCGGCTTCCGGCCGTTTTCCGGCTGCCGCGTAGGCGTGACCGAGGTAATCCAGATAAACGGCCGGCCGCCCGCCCGACAACTGCACCGCTTTCCGAAATTCGGCGACGGCCGCTTCGGGTTGGCCTTCCTGCTCGCGAGCCAGCCCCAGAACGGTGTGCGCGACCATGAAATTCGGATCGCGCTGCAAAGCGTTTTCGGAAAGCCTGTCCGCCGCGCCGTAGTCTCGCGCAAAATAGGAGATGTAGGCCGCCGCGGTCGTGACGATCAACGAGAGCGGATCGAGCTGCTGCGCCTGGCGAATCTGCGCCAGCGACGGTTCGCGGCGGCCCAGCGCAGCGAGCATCAGCGCGTACCAGTGATGCGCGGGCGCGTAGCTGTCGTCGAGCTCAATCGCGCGCTGGAATTGGGCTTCCGCGCCGCGCCAATTGAAATCCCACATGAACTCCACGTATCCGAGCGAGGCGTGCCCTTCCGCCAGAGTGTCGTCGAGCTCCACGGCCTTTTGCGCCGCCGCTCTCGCCTTCGAGGTTCCTTCGGCGCCGGACAAGTAGCCGTAGTAAATCAGCATGTTGTAGGTGTCCGCGAGCCCCGAATAGGCTGGCGCGTAGTTCGGGTCTTCCTCGATTGCTTCGTTGAACGCCGCGACGGCCGCCTTTAACCCATCCGCCGAGCGCTTGTTCAGCTCGTACCGCCCGCGCAAGTATGAACGGTACGCTTCCGGAACCACGCGCTCCTGGCCCGCGATCGCTACCTGGTCCTGCGGCGTAAGCTGAATCTGAATTTGCTTCGCGATGTCCTCGGCGACCTCGCCCTGCAGCTTCGCCAAGTCCCCGGCCGGGCGGTCGTACTCACGCGCCCAGACGTGCGTCTGATCGTCGGCGCGAATCAATTGCGCGGTGATGCGAAGGCCGTCGCCGGCCTTGCGAATGCTGCCTTCGAGCACGTAGTCGACACCCAGCTCTTGCGCGATCTGCTTGATCGACTTCGACCCGTGCTTGTAATTCATCGCCGACGTGCGCGCGATCACGCCCATCTGCTGGTGATTCAGCTCGCCGAGCTGCGTGATCATCTCTTCCGTGAAGCCATCGGTCACGTAGTCCTGGCCGGCGTCGCCCATAAGATTGTCGAATGGAAGCACCGCAAGCATGACGCGCGCAGCAGGAGCAGACGGCCGCCCGGAAATGCGGAATCCGAAATACACAGCGCCCACCAGGACGATCACGATGAGCCCGAAAGCAAGCGCCTGCCGCGCCGGAGCAACTTGCCTGTGCGTTTCCAGGGCGTTCGCCGGAGTCGCGGCCGCGGCCGCGGTTGCGCTCGAATCCGGTTCCAGCGCGATCTCGATCGTTTGCGAGCGTTCCTGGCCCGACGGCTCGCTTTGCGTCCGAGCCTCCTCGGCGTCGGGCGACCGTTCCACGGGAACAATGAACCGGTACCCGCGCCGCGGAATCGTTTCAATGTAGCGAGGCTTATCGGATCTGTCGGAAAGTGCGTCGCGGAGTTTGCTGACTGCCGTGTTGAGCCCGGTTTCGAAATCGACGAACGTGTCTTCGGGCCAGAGCCGCCTCTTCAATTCCTCTCGGGTGACGACCTCGCCTTGGCGTTCCGTAAGCAGGGCCAGCACGCGGAGAGGCTTCTCCTGCAGGCGAATCCGCGAGCCGCCTTTGCGGAGTTCACCCGCGCGCAGATCAAGCGAATAGGCACCAAACCGAAGACTCGGTGAGCTGGTGGCCGGCTGCATGAACAATCCTTCGGTCGAAGTGCGGGGCGCCGGACACTATAGCACGCGCCGCTTATTTCAGTAAGCAAACTTTCGAAGTCGGACCTAAACCGCCCCGATTCAATGCGCTGGCTGGTAAGATTCGATAAAGACAAAAGTTTTCCGCAGTGCATTGACCTCCTGCCACGAAACCCGCAGAATCCCGCCACACACTATTCGTTCCCAGGAGCCGTCGTCCCGTGGAGCATCGAAGAGCTGTTTCGACTGAGGAAGAATTCGAGCACTGGCTCGCGTCAGCTTTCGAAAACGAGCGGAAGCGCCTTCACGAGGGCCCGCATGGTTCGCGTCCGAACCCGACCCCCGAAAACGTCTCTGGGACCGAAAGCAAGAAAGACGAGGGCGACGCTGCCGCGGCGTGAGCCCGGCAGCGTCCGTCCTTAGCGACAATCCGCCTGCTCATCCGTTTTTTCTATCGGACGCTTCCGAACTTCAAACGCCTGCCTTTCCAGCCTCAGCCTTATGATAAGTCTTCAATTTTTGCAGCACATCGGCATTGGGGTCGGGTTGGGCCGCCATGGGCATCCGAGTCGCTCTAAACCATAAGACGAAGTATCGCTACGCAAAGCCCGTGTGGCTCTCGCCGCACGTTGTTCGCTTGCGCCCCGCGCCGCATTGCCGCACGCCAGTCGTCAGCTATTCGCTCAAGGTGGTGCCCACCGAGCACTTCATCAACTGGCAGCAGGATCCTTACAGCAATCGCCTCGCGCGGCTCGTCTTTCCTAAGAAGACGGCGGAGTTTTCCATCGAAGTCGATCTCGTGGCGGATCTCACAGTCACGAATCCTTTCGATTTTTTCCTTGAAAAATACGCCGAAGAGTACCCGTTCCAATACGACTCGGTTCTCGCGCGCGAACTCGTTCCGTACCTCGAAACCGCGCCGCCGGGCCCCGGAATGCAGCAGTTGGCTCGGGATCTGCGGAAGGACAAGGTTCGCACCGTCGATTACCTGGTCTACCTGAATCAGCAAATTCACAGCCGGGTGAAATACATTATCCGCCTCGAGGAAGGCATCCAGACGCCCGAGGCAACGCTCGCTCTGCGTAGCGGCTCCTGCCGCGACAGCGCGTGGCTTTTCGTCCAGTTGCTGCGAAACCTTGGACTCGCGGCGCGATTCGTCTCCGGCTACCTGATTCAACTCGCGCCCGACGTGAAGTCCCTCGACGGACCGAGCGGCACTGAAAAGGACGTCACCGATCTGCACGCCTGGACCGAAGTCTACCTTCCGGGCGCCGGCTGGGTCGGACTCGATCCGACGTCCGGCCTGCTCGCAGGCGAAGGGCACGTTCCCCTTGCGTGTTCCGCCGATCCCGCCACCGCCGCCGCAATCTCCGGATTTTTTTCCACCGACGACGAGTCAGTCATCACCACCGATCCCGCGCTCGAAATGGACCTCACCGAGGGCGCAAATGGCAAGGTCAAGGATCACTTCGAATTCTCGATGTCGGTCACGCGCATCCACGAGGACCCGCGCGTCACGAAGCCGTACACCAACGAACAGTGGCGCAAGATCGAAGCCCTCGGCCATCAAGTGGACGCCGACCTCAAAGCCGGTGACGTCCGGTTGACGGTCGGCGGCGAGCCTACCTTCGTTTCAGTCGACGACATGGACGGCGCCGAATGGACCACCGCCGCGCTCGGCCCTGAAAAATACCGGCGCGCCAGCCATCTGGTCCGGCGTCTGCGCGACCGCTTCGCTCCGGGCGGGTTTCTGCATCACGGACAAGGCAAGTGGTATCCCGGCGAATCCCTCCCGCGATGGACGCTCGGCCTCTTTTGGCGCAAAGACGGCGAACCTGTGTGGCGCGATCCCGCTCTCGTGGCGGCCGAGGATAAGCCCGGGCGCCTGACCGCAGCCGATTCGCTCGCTTTCATTGACGATCTCTCAAAGCGCCTCGAAGTCAATCCGAAGCACGTGCTGCCGGGCTACGAAGACATCTGGTATTACTTGTGGAAAGAGCGACGCCTCCCGACCAACGTCAATCCGCTCGACAACAAGCTCGAAAATCCCGAAGATCGCGCGCGCCTCGCCAGAATCTTCGAACAGGGACTGAGCAAGATCGTCGGTTACGCCCTTCCCTTGCGCCGCGAATATTACACGGACGGCACCAGCGCCTGGCAAAGCGGCGGATGGTTCTTCCGGCCCGAGCAGATGTACCTGATCCCCGGCGATTCGCCGATGGGATTCCGGCTGCCGCTCGATTCGATTCCGTGGGTGAGCGAGTCGGAATACCCGCGCGTCCGCGAACAGGACCCGATGGCGCCGCGCAGCCCGCTTCCCGATCGCGCCGCTATGTCCAGGCAGCGCTACGTAGCCGGCATGCCCGCGCCGGAGAACCCCCAAGGATTCGTCGAGCAGATTCTTGGCCCCGCGTCCGGCAAACGCATTCCGCGTAGGCAAACGCATCCGCCCGATCTCCCTCCTCTGCCGGGCGAGTCCGCGCCCTGGATCATTCGCACCGCCTTGTGCACCGAAGTGCGCGGCTCCGTCCTGCGCGTCTTCATGCCGCCGCAGCATTACCTGGAAGATTATCTGGAACTCGTCGCCGCGATCGAAGACACAGCGGCCAACCTCGGCACCCCGGTGCTCGTCGAGGGCTACACGCCGCCTCACGACCCGCGCATCACGTCCATCAAGGTGACGCCCGATCCGGGCGTAATCGAAGTCAACACCAGCCCGGTCGCCTCGTGGGACGATCTCGTCAAAAACACCGAGGCTCTTTACGAAGAGGCTCGCCTCAGCCGTCTTGGCACCGAGAAGTTCATGCTCGACGGTCGCCACACTGGCACGGGCGGCGGCAACCACATCGTTGTCGGCGGCGCGTGTCCTTCGGACTCGCCGCTGCTGCGCAATCCGGTATTGCTCCGCAGCCTGATCGGCTACTGGCACAACCATCCTGCCCTTTCCTACCTTTTCAGCGGTATTTTTGTCGGGCCCACCAGCCAGGCCCCGCGCATTGATGAAGCCCGCAACGACCAGGTCTACGAGATGGAGATCGCGTTCAAGCAGATCCCGCGGGACAAGCCCGCGCCTCCCTGGCTCGTGGACCGCATCTTCCGTCATCTGTTGGTGGACGTCACGGGCAACACGCATCGCGCCGAATTCTGCATCGACAAGCTCTACTCGCCCGATTCCTCTTCCGGCCGCCTGGGGCTCCTCGAAATGCGCGCCTTCGAAATGCCGCCGCATGCCCGCATGAGCCTCACGCAGCATTTGCTGCTTGAATCGCTGGTGGCGACTTTTTGGAAACAGCCCTATCGCGAGAACCTGGTGAGGTGGCGCACCGAGGTTCATGATCGCTTCATGCTGCCGCACTTCGTCCGGCAGGATATGGAAGACGTGGTGAGCGACCTGAACCGCGCGGGATATCCGCTCGAGCTCGAATGGTTCGCGCCGCATTTCGAGTTCCGCTTTCCGCAGTACGGCACGATCGAGCATCGCGGGATTACGCTCGAATTGCGCCAGGCCATCGAGCCGTGGAACGTCCTGGGCGAAGAAGTGATCGCCAGCGGCACGGCGCGTTACGTCGATTCCTCGGTCGAGCGCCTGCAGGTTCTCGTGAACGGCATGGTGGATTCACGGCACATCATCACGTGCAACGGTCATCGCGTCCCGCTGCACCCGACGGGCACCAACGGCCAATTCGTGTCCGGTGTCCGCTACCGAGCGTGGCAGCCGCCGAGTTGCCTGCACCCGACCATCGGCGTCCACTCGCCGCTCGTCTTCGACATTTACGACAAGTGGTCTGGCCGGTCGATCGCCGGCTGCACCTATCACGTCACTCATCCCGGCGGCCGCAGCTACGAGCGCTTCCCCGTGAACGCCTACGAAGCCGAAGCGCGCCGCATGGGGCGCTTTTTCAAGTTCGGACATACGCCCGGCCCGATGTCGGTTGGTGAGGAGAAAATCAGCAAAGAATTTCCGTTCACGCTCGACTTGCGCGCACAATAGAGAAGCCCAGCATGCATCCGCCCATTTCTCGGGAAGCAGTCGAAACAAACTCGGATTGTCCTCAGAGCCTGGCCGACCGCTACCCCGCCAATCCAGCCATCGCCGATGAAATGATCGCCGCGGACGGGTGTCTGCGGCCGCACTGGAAGCAATTCGTTTCCATGCTGGACGTGCTCGGCGCCGATGAGCTTCGCCGCAGCCGCGAACATGCGCGGCGCCTGATGCGCGAAAACGGCGTCACCCATACCGTTTACGGCGACCCCGCCGGATGGAACCAGCCCTGGAATCTCGACCTGATTCCGCTGCTGATTCCGTCGGACGAATGGGCTCGCTTGCGCGAAGGATTGGTGCAGCGCGCGCGGCTGCTCGATTCCCTGCTCGCCGATCTCTACGGCCCGATGCGGACGGTGCTCGATGGCGTGTTGCCGCCCGAATTGCTCTGGGCGAATCGTAGCTTCCTACGCGCCTGCCATGGCGCGAAGCTCCCCGGTAATCGCTGGCTGCACCTCTACGCCGCCGACCTTGTGCGCACGCCCGAAGGCGGCTACGAAGTTCTCAACGACCGTACGCAGGCTCCCTCCGGCGCCGGATATTCGCTCGAAAATCGCATCGTTCTCTCGCGCGCCCTGCCGGCCGCCTATCGCGAATGCAAGGTCCAGCGGCTCGCGCCGTTCTTTGGAGCGCTGCGCGATACTCTGCTCTCTCTCGCGCCCGCCAATCGGCCCAACCCGCGCATCGTGCTGCTCACGCCCGGCCCTTACAACGAAACCTATTTCGAGCATTCCTATCTCGCGCGCTACCTCGGCTACCCGCTGGTGCACGGCAACGACCTCACCGTTCGCGACGCTACGGTGTACCTCAAAACCGTTGGCGGCCTGCAGCGCGTGGACGTGATCCTGCGCCGCGTGGACGACAATTTCTGCGACCCGCTCGAGCTCTTCCCCGGTTCGTATCTTGGCGTGCCCGGACTTCTCCACTCGATTCGCCAGGGCAATGTCACGGTCGCCAACGCGCTCGGCACCGGCGTGCTTCAGGCGCCGGGGCTTTTGCCGTTTCTACCCGCCATCTCGCGCCATTTGCTCGGCGAAGAATTGAAGATTCCGTCTGTCCCCACCTGGTGGTGCGGCCAAGCGAAGGAATTGCAGTTCGTGCTCGAGAATCTCCCCGAACTGGTAATCAAATCCGCCTACCCGACGCTCGGCGAAGACCCGATCTTCGGCCCGTCCCTCTCTCGCGCGCAGATCGAAGAGCTCGCGCGGCGGATCAAGGCGCATCCCGATCAGTACGTCGCGCAGAAGCAGGTGATGTCGTGCACCACGCCGTCGCTGATCGATGATCGGGTCCAGCCGCGCCGCTTCGTCTTGCGCTCGTTCCTCACCGCGTCCGGCGATTCCTACGCCGCGATGGACGGTGGTCTCACGCGCATCAATCCTTCGAGCGATTCGCTGGTCGTCTCCCTGCAACGCGGCGGCGGCACGAAAGACACGTGGATTCTCTCCGATGGGCCCGTGAGCCAGATGACGCTTCTCGTCACCTCGCGCCAGCGCGTCCTCTTCAACCGCGGCGGCGGCGACCTCCCCAGCCGCATCGCCGACGATCTCTTTTGGCTCGGCCGGTACGTCGAGCGAGCCGAGGCCCGCGCCCGGATCGCCCGCGC
>DATJRU010000149.1:0-3156 GCA_035504455.1 Vulcanimicrobiaceae bacterium | reverse complement strand
TACCTCGATTGCTGGGGCGTCGACGCCATCGTCGACGGCAGAGGCGCCGTCCGCGGCGCCGTTTTCGAGAGCAAATCCGGAAGCCAGGCGATCCTCGCCGATATCGTGATCGACGCGTCGGGAGACGGCGACATCTACGCGGCCGCGGGCGCCGCCTTCGAGAAGGTCACCACCAACATCGGCCTGATCAGCCGCATCGGCAATATCGACGAGGTTGACATGGCCCCTGGCCGCGGATCGGAAGATCCCAACAAGCCCTCTGTCGGCAAGGCGGACGAAGGCCGCCCGTCGCGTGGCCGCGTCAACGACTTCAGCGGCCACGCCGGCAATTCCACGCCCGCTCCTCACGTCAACTGGCTCAACATGCGCGGCCCCGTCGGTGACGCTCTCGACATCTCGGACTTGACCGAGCTCGAACTCAAGCACCGCATCGGAACCTGGGGCAACGTCGAAAAACTCCGCCAGAAACAGGGCAACGAGCAGGTCTACCTGACGGAAACCGCGCCGCAGCTCGGCGTGCGCCTCAGCCGCCTTCTCGATGGCGTCAAGAAGCTCAAAGTCGACGAAATCCGCAACGGCGCGAAATTCAAAGACGTGATCGGCTACTCGGGCGCCTACGCCAATGCTCCCGCTTTCCAGATCCCCTACGGTTCGCTCGTCCCGGCGAAAGTCGAAAACGTCCTTGCCGCCGGGCGCTGCATCTCGGCCGAATTCGAAGTTGCCGACATCACTCGCCTCATTCCCGTTTGCTGGGTCACGGGGCAAGCCGCCGGCCTCGCCGCGGCCTTGTGCATTCAGAATAACTGCAAGCCCCGCGACGTGAACGTTGCGAAACTGCAGGATCTGCTTCATCAGCAGGGGGCCTATTTGGGATGATTTCTCTGCGGCGCGTACCGCGGCGGCTGATTCAGCTCGCCTGTTTCGTCGGCGCGGTCGTGCTCGTGTGGCCCGTGCTCCCTTGGGCGCACTCTCCGCGGTTCTTCCAGCAGATCAGCCCGTTCGTCACCATCTCCTCGAGCCTCGCGCGGCGCTCGATCGGCCTCGGCGCGGTCCTCGCGCTGATCGTCGCCGTCGTCAGCGCGTTCAAGAAGCGTTGGTTTTGCCTCTACCTCTGCCCTACCGGCTTCCTGCTCGAAAACACTTCCCGCGTCGGCCTCCGCCGTACGCGCTGGTGGAAGAAGCTGCCGCCCGTCGGCAGGTACGTCGCCGTCCTCACGATCGTAGGCGCGGTCGCGGGATATCCGGTGCTGATGTGGATGGATCCGCTCTGCATCTTCAGCAGCCCTTTCGCGATGAATAAGTCGACGAACGCGCTCTCCGTCTTTCTCGTCAGCCTCGGCCTGGGCGTTCTGCTGGGCGCGACATTCGTCTTCGGCATGGCCTGGTGCGTCCGCATCTGCCCCCTCAGCGGATTTCAGGACATGCTCTTCGCCCTGCGCAAGGCGCTCTGGACCGCACTCGCATCGCCCACACCGAGCCACAAATCAGTGGACAAGCTCGTGAAGATACAACCGGCGTCAGCCCTCCGGAGTTCGCCGATGGGCCGCCGCCTATTTTTCGCCGGCGCGGCCGGCGCAATTCTAGCGCTCGCCGCGCGCCGCCTCGGCGCCGCCCGCTTCCGCAAGAGCGACACGCTGCTACGTCCTCCGGGAGCGGTGCCCGAAGATCGCTTCGCCGGCCTCTGCATCCGCTGCAACAATTGCGTCCACGCCTGCCCCTCGAAGATCATCGAGCCCGACAACGGTCGCGAGGCGGGTTTCGCCGGCTTCGGCGCACCCATTATTCGCTTCAATCGGGATTACAAGTATTGCCTCGAGACCTGCAACGAGTGCACGCAGGTCTGCCCTACCGGCGCGCTGCCCCCTCTTCCCCTTCAGCAGAAGAACAAATACGTCATCGGCGAAGCGCTCCCCGACAACAATGTCTGCCTCACCGCCCTCGGCCAGAAAGAGTGCAACGCATGCGAACACGCTTGCCCCTACGACGCCGTCAAAATCACCTGGGACGAAGCGCAGTACATTGCCTACCCGGTCGTAAACGATAAGTGTGTCGGCTGCGGCGCGTGCGAGGTTGTCTGCCCCACCTCTCCGGTGAAGGCCATTCGCGTGTGGACGCAAAAGCCCGCGTAATGTTTCCGCCCGCTTAAGGTTGGAGCTTCAATCCATGAGCACGGCGCGTGCGAGGAGACCCCTCGGAGCAGGCGTTGATCGCTTTCAGTCAACGCCTGCTCCAAGGTCCGAGTGGCGACTCAGCCCCGCTCAGAAGTAGTACTTGAGCGCGAACTGCATGATCCTGGGAGCCACGTCCGACGAAATCATGCCAAACGTGGGGCCGCTTCCGAGGACGGTGTTGCTGGTGCCCACGGCGGCGATGCCGGCGGTCCCTGGATTCACGAAGTTAACCCGATTTTCGACGTTGAAGGTTTCCCAGCGGATCTCGATCGATTGCCTTTCCGTGATGGGAAACTTCCGGGACAGCGCGAAGTCCACGTCAAAGTAGCCCGGGCCTTCAAGGTTGTTCACACCCTCGTTCCCAAAGGCGCCGGGCTCGAGGTATTGATTGTTGGGCAGTTTAACCGCTCCGCCTCCCGGATAGGAGAACGCGGCCGCGTTGATCCAACAGTTGGTTGCAGGTGTGAAATACGGCGAGACCCGCTTCGGAGCGCAGTAAGGACTTACGCCGGGCACTAGATTGGGACGCTGTCCGGCGATTCCGTTCGCTGCGTCGTCCGCGTTCACTCCACCCATGGTCACCGTGAAATAGCTCCCCGAGTGGGCGCTCACGATCGGCGAGAGCTGCCAGTCGCCGGCGATCCACTGGAGTACTCGTGACGAAAAATGCGGCGATTGCAGAACGGCGGACAGGTTGAAGTTGTGGTGAATATCCACGCTCGCGCAGTTTCCGCGGTCGAATCGCCGGTCCGACGGATTGGTAAACTCCGGGGCGTTGATCGCCTGGGTCCACGTGTCGGAGATGCAATGCGAATACGTGTAGTTCGCCAGCATCTGGAAGTGGTTTGAAAAACGGTGCTCCGCGGAAAGGAGCAGCGCGTTGTAGCTGCCCGTGCCGCCGTCGTCCAGTCCCGGGTACCCTCCGTAATATTCCCCTTGTACCGGATTCAACTGCGACAACAGGCGCCGCTGGTTCGTATTCGTG
>DATJRU010000148.1:0-5572 GCA_035504455.1 Vulcanimicrobiaceae bacterium | reverse complement strand
TTCGCCGATCCGCACGACGGCCAGGTCGGAATCGAAGCTTCGATTCGCGAGAATGGCACGCCGGCGCTGCTGCTCGCGCGGCTGAAAGTCGTGGACGGCAAAATCACGGAAATCGAAACAGTCGTCCACCGCAACGCCACTGAAGCGCAGGCCCTCGAAAAATTCGGCCAGCCGAATCCGGTTTGGACTCAACCCCTCGAGCCTTCGCAGAAGGTCCCCCGCCAGGAAATGCTGAAAATCGCGAATTCGTACTTCGATGGCATTCTGCACGCCGCGGGCGATTCCGTGCCTTTCGATCTCCAATGCAACCGCATCCTCGACGGATATCAGGACACCAACAACCCGACCGCAAAGGGCTGGTTCGACCTCAACTCTTTCCGCCCGGACGCGATGAACATTCGCGACAACATGAATACCGGCGTGTGGAGCTACATCCACTCCATCAATCCCCGGCGATATCTCGTCGTCGACGAGAAGATCGGAATCGTTTTCGGCGTCTTCATGTTCAACCATCCTGGGAAGGTGCTGTACGCCAACGTGAAGGGCGTCGGCAAAGTGCCGATGCCGCCGGTGGTGACGCATCCGTCGAGCGTCGAGATGGCCGAGTTCTTCAAGATTCAGGGCGGGCAGATTCGCCAGATCGAGGGAATATCGATCGCCCTGCCCTTCGGGGCGCGCACCGGATGGGACTGACAGAGACCGCACGTTCGACCGGCGCCTGACCATGCACATGTGGAACGACTTCTTCGTGGCTGCGGCAGGCGGATCGGCGGCGCTGGCGGGACTTGTGTTCGTGGCGCTTTCCGTCAACATTCGTAACATCATTCAGTCTCCGCATCTGCCGCCGCGCGCGGCAGCGGCAATCGGCACGCTCATCCTGATTCTGGTGTGCAGCATGGCGGCGCTCATGCCGCAGCCGGAGCGGGCGCTCGGAATCGAGGTGATCGTCTTCTCGCTCTACGCCTGCTGGCTTCAGATTGTCTCCGCGCACCACGGATTCCGGGCGCGGGTGGAATTGCAGAGGCCGCGCTGGGAGTCGATCCTTAATGCCGTGCTCGGGCAGGTGCAGGTTCTTCCGTTCGTGATCGGCGGAGTTCTTCTGTTGATGCAGACGAGCAGCGGACTATATTGGATCGCCGCCGGCTGCATGGCCACATTCGTCTTTTCCGTGCTGAACGCTTGGGTGCTATTGGTGGAAATCCTGCGCTAGCCGCGTCGGCAAGTCACTCAGAGCGCGGTGACTCCCTCGAATTGTTCCGTTCAGGTGCATTCAAGAGGTGAATCGAGTGGATACAAACATCGACGCTCCACTTTTTCGGTCTGGTGGCAAGCTACCGGATGTATTCTAGCGAGTGCGGCAGGAAGCTGAGCGGCGCGTCGCGCGCCGCGGCATCCGATCAACGAGCAACCACACACAACAATTTCCGGACATTGCGTCATCCAACCAGTTGTGCGCTGCGCAAGTGCGCGCCCTGTGTCGTATAATGGGTAGTGCCGATGGAAAACGAAACCGTTGTATCGCGTTTGCAAGGCCTGGACGACGCTGAAATCCAGGAATGGCTCGAGTCGCTCGACTCGGTCCTTCAATCAAGCGGTCCCGCAGTGGCCATGGAAATCCTCGAGCGCCTTCGTTCGCACGCCAGCGCGATCGGCGTGAAGCTGCCCTTCTCGGCCAACACGCCCTACGTCAATACGATTCCCGCCGAACTCGAGCCCGATTTTCCGGGCGATCAGGCGATCGAGCGCCGCATCAAGAGCCTCATCCGCTGGAACGCGCTCGCCATGGTCGTGCGCGCCAACAAGCTCGAAAACGGCATCGGCGGCCACATCTCGACCTACGCTTCCGCGGCCACGCTCTACGAAGTCGGCTTCAACCATTTCTTCCGCGCCCGCACCGACACGTTCGAAGGCGACACCATCTACTTCCAGGGCCACGCTTCGCCCGGAATTTACGCGCGCGCGTTTCTCGAAGGCCGCCTCAGCAAGCAGCAGCTTGAAAACTTCCGCCGCGAGCTCAAGGCCGGCGGCGGACTCTCTTCCTATCCGCATCCCTGGCTGATGCCGGGCTTCTGGGAATTCCCCACCGTGTCGATGGGACTCGGCCCGCTGATGGCCATCTATCAGGCGCGCTTCAGCCGCTATCTCGAAAATCGGGGACTCAAGCCCGTCTCCGACGCGAAAGTGTGGGCCTTCCTCGGCGACGGCGAAACGGACGAACCCGAATCGCTCGGCGCCATCACGCTGGCCTCGCGCGAAAAGCTCGACAACCTGATCTTCGTCATCAATTGCAACCTGCAGCGCCTGGACGGTCCGGTGCGCGGCAACGGACAGATCATCCAGGAACTCGAATCGGCGTTCCGCGGCGCGGGCTGGAACGTGATCAAGGTCCTCTGGGGCAGCGAGTGGGACCCCATCCTCGCGCAGGATTCCGAGGGGCTGCTCGTCAAGCGCATGGGCGAGATGGTCGACGGCGAGTATCAGAAGCTCACCGTTTCCTCTGGCGCGTACGTGCGCGAGCATTTCTTCGGCTCCGATCCGCGCCTCTTGAAACTGGTCGAGCCGATCTCGGACGAAGAGCTGCGCCGGATGAAACTCGGCGGCCACGATCCTCTGAAGGTCTACGCCGCGTACAAGCGCGCGGTCGAACACAAGGGCTCGCCCACGGTGATCCTCGCGCGCACGATCAAGGGCTACGGCCTGGGCGAAGCGGGCGAAGGAAAGAACGTCACGCACCAGCAAAAGAAGCTCAACGAAGAAGAGCTGCTGGTGTTCCGCTCGCGCTTTGATATCCCCCTCAACGACGACGAATGCATGCACGTCGCCTTCTATCGTCCGTCCGAAGATAGCGAGGAGATCCGCTACCTCCGCGAGCGGCGCGGGGCCCTGTGCGGCTACGTCCCGCAGCGGCATACGCGTTCGAAGCCGCTCGCGGCCGATCACGACGAGCTGTTCCAGGAATTCCTGCAGGGCAGCGGCGGTCGCGACTTCTCGACGACCATGGCCTTCGTGCAGATGCTGCGCAAGATGCTGAAGGATCCCGAAATCGGCCACCTGATCGTGCCGATCGTTCCCGACGAAGCGCGCACGTTCGGTATGGAATCGCTCTTCCGCACCGCGGGAATCTATTCGAGCGTGGGCCAGAAATATCAGCCGGTCGATAGCGACATGCTGCTCTACTACAACGAGGCGAAGAACGGCCAGATTCTCGAGGAAGGCATCACCGAGGCCGGCTCGATCGCATCGTTCATCGCGGCAGGCTCGGCCTACGCCACCTACGGCGTCAACACGATTCCCTTCTTCATCTACTATTCGATGTTCGGATTCCAGCGCGTGGCCGACTTCATTTGGGCCGCGGCGGACATGCGCGCGCGCGGCTTCCTTTTCGGCGGCACCGCCGGACGCACCACGCTTTCGGGCGAAGGCTTGCAGCACCAGGACGGCAACAGCCACGTGCTCGCGCTATCAGTGCCCAACCTGCTTGCCTACGATCCGGCGTTTGCCTACGAAATCGCCGTTATCGTGCAGGACGGCATCCGCCGGATGTACAAAGACGGCGAAAACATCTTCTATTACGTCACCGTAATGAACGAGAACTACGCGCATCCACCCATGCCGGAAGGCGCACGAGACGGCATCCTGAAAGGCATGTACCGCTTCCGCCCCGCGAGCGAAGAGAAAGCCGACCCGAAGTCGAAGCTGCGTGCGCAGCTCTTCGGCAGCGGCGCGATTCTGAATGAAGTGTTGAAGGCGCAGGAAATTCTCGCCGAAAAGTATGGCGTCGCCGCCGACGTGTGGAGCGTGACGAGTTACAAGGCGCTCTATCGCGACGGCATCGACGTCGAGCGCTGGAATCGCCTGCACCCCGGCGAAAAGCCGCGCGTGCCGTACGTCACGCAGCAGCTCGAAAATGCGCCCGGCGTGCTCGTCGCCGCGTCCGATTACCTGAAGACGCTGCCCAACATGATCGCGAAGTGGATGCCGCGCCCGCTTGCGTCTCTCGGCACCGACGGGTTCGGCCGCAGCGAAGGACGCGCCGCGCTGCGCGATTTCTTCGAAGTCGATGCGCGCTTCGTCGTCCTCGCCACGCTGTGCGAGCTGCGCGATACCGGCAAGCTCGACGCCAAGGTGATCGAGCAAGCCATCAACGACCTGCAGATCGACTCCGAGAAATCCAACCCCATCACCGCCTAGCCCACGCCGCGCGTCAGCGCGGGCCCGTCACTGACCTCGGTGCCGAGGCATCCGGAGCGCCGAGCGGCTGCACGCGCGGGCCGTAATGCGGTACGGAGCGATCGAGTTCATAGGCGCCAAGGTCGGGCGCCTTGCCGGTGAAATCATCGTTGATGGTAGGGAGCAAGACGCCGGCGTCGACCGCGGCGGAGCCCGGCTTCAGGCGGAAATCGAAGTCCTCGGGATTGTAGAGGCGCTGAGGATCGGATTTGTCCGGCGCGCTCACCTTCACGAAGATGTCGTAATCGACGAGCACGCTGTGCTGCTCCTGTTTTGTCGCCTGCTGATATTCCGCGAGAGATTTGAAATGGCGCGTCACGAGAGACGTGGATTGATAGTCCGCGCCCACGTCGAACGGCGGCGAATCCCACTCGAACGCATTGTCCACGCCGGGATTCGGGCGATAGCCGTTGTAATCCGAGCTCGAATAATTCGTGAACGTGCGCAGGTTCATCACCGGATCGGCCCAGCCGTCTCCCAAAATCAGATTGTTCAGGAAATGGACGTTCGACGCCGGCCCCAGCAAATGCCCCTCGCCGACGAACGTATTCTGATAGGCCAGCACGCCCGCGGGCGTATCGACGAACTTCAGTGGACCGCCGGTCGTATTGTCGTACATGAGATTTTGATAGAAATACAGCGGCCCGCCGAAGATGGGCTGCGCGCTCAGCGCGCCTCCCGCGGAATTGAAGCAGCGATTGCGGAAGACGCGAATATTGTGCGCACCGCCGTCCGCTTCGATGCAATTGTCCGCCATGTTGTAGATGTCGTTGTTGTAGAAATCGATGGAGACCGGCACGCGGTCGGGATTCTCCTTCGGCGTGCCGTCGGGATCGCCGTAAGTCGCCACGTCGATGCCGTCGTGCCAATTCGCCACGTAGTTGTACGCGACCACGTGCCCCTGCCCGTAAATCTTGATCGCGTATTCCGACGTGATCGGCGCGGGATAGCCCGGAAACTTGGCCCAGACCGCGGGCGTCCACCAGCTCTGCAGCTTCTCCGGATTGTGGCGCCCGATGAAGACGTTGTCGGCAATGTAGAAATTCTTCGAGCCCGACCAATCATCCTCAACTGCTCGTCCGACGTTCTCGATCCGCGAATGTTTCAGCGTGAAGCCGCTCGATCCGGCGATGTTCTTGTAGCCAAGCAGGAACGCGACATTCGTGTTGCGAACCGTGATTCCCTCGAAATAGTTGTAGTTCGCGGCCATCAGGTTGAAGAGCGTCTGGCAGCCGTCGCCGTCGAAAATCACTTCTCCGTCGCCCGCGTCCTTGATCACGATCGGCTTGTCGGGCGTGCCGCTCTGCGTCAGGTAATACGTGCCGTCGAACGGCGTGCCGTA
>DATJRU010000147.1:0-9772 GCA_035504455.1 Vulcanimicrobiaceae bacterium | reverse complement strand
CGGCACCTATCCGTACGTTACCTCGTCGAACGCAATCTCCGGCGGCGCTGCCACCGGCTTGGGCGTTGGCCCCACCCGCCTCGCGGGTGTTGTCGGCGTGACGAAGGCTTACACCACGCGCGTCGGCAGCGGCCCGTTCCCGACGGAGATGCCCGACCTTGACGCTGAGGCGGTCCGCACGCGCGGCAACGAATTCGGCGCCGTCACGGGACGCCCCCGCCGCTGCGGCTGGCTCGACCTCGTCGTGCTGCGCTACGCCAAAATGCTCAGCGGCATCGATTCGCTCGTCGTCACGAAACTCGACGTCTTCGACGCGCAGCCCGAAATCAAAGTTTGCACCGGCTATCGTTACAAGGGGACGCCGGTCTCCGAAATGCCGCCGGATGTCGAGACGCTCGCGCAGATCGAGCCGGAATATCGCACGCTGCCCGGCTGGCAGAAGCCGACGCCGGGCATCCGCGAGGTCCGCGAGCTTCCCATTGCGGCGCGCGACTACCTCAATTTCATCTCCGACGAGCTCGAAGTCGAAATCGGCATGATCTCCACGGGCCCCGAGCGTGACGCCACCATCGTTCCGCGTGGCACCAAGCTCGCCTCCTGGCTGTAGCCGGCCATGATCTCTTTCGAAACCGCTCGCGACAAGGTGATCGAAATCGTCACCGGGCGCACGAGCGCCTCCGGTGCGCGCGAGAATCCCGTCGAAACCGTCGATCTCAGCACCGAGCCGGCGCGCGCCCTCGGCCGCATCCTCATGCAGGACATCGTCGCCGACCGCAATTACCCGCCATTCAATCGCTCGATCCGCGATGGTTTTGCGCTGCGCGCCGCCGACGCAGCAGAACCCGGCGCGCGTCTGCGCGTGATCGGCGAAAGCCGCGCGGGCGTCGCGTTCGACGGCGCCGTCGGCGCGGGCGAATGCGTGCACATTTTCACCGGCGCTCCGCTGCCGAAGGGCACCAACGCGGTCGTCATGATCGAGCACACGCACACGGAGGAAGGCTTCGTCATCCTGGAAAATGCGGTGCGGCCGGGGCAGCATTACGTGCTCGCAGGCGCCGAGTCGCGTGTTGGCGAAGTGATGGTCACGCGCGGCACGCGCATCAGCTATGCCGAGCTTGCGATGGCCGCCGAAGTCGGCCAGGCGACGCTCCAGGTCACTCGCAAGCCGCGCGTCGCGATCCTTTCCACGGGCGACGAACTCGTTGAGCTGGGCGAGCCCGTCGGCCCCTTTCAGATTCGCAATAGCAACAGCATCTCGCTCGCCGCGCAAGCGACGCTTTCCGGCGGCGAACCGATCGTATTCGGCAAAGCCCCCGATAACGCGCAGCAGCTTCACGTCGAAATCGAAAAAGCACTCGACTCGTCGGACGTGCTGGTTCTGAGCGGCGGCGTTTCCGTCGGCAAGTACGATCTCGTCGAACAAGTCCTGCGCGATCTCGGCACCGAGGTTTTCTTCGACGCGGTCGCGATCCGCCCGGGCAAACCTGCCGTCTTCGGCGTCTGCCGCGGCAAGCCCGTCTTCGGCCTGCCCGGAAATCCCGTGTCGACGATGGTCACGTTCGAGCTTTTCGTCGCGCCCGCCATCGAAATTCTCAGCGGCTCGCGGCAGCCGCGCCCGCTGCCGTTTTTCCGCGCGCGCCTCAAGCACCAGATCAACGAAAAGGGAATCGTCGCCCATTTCCTACCGGCGCGCGTCACCTGGCTCGACGAAAAGCCCGAGGAACCTTCGCTGCCGACCGTCGAGACGTTGCTCTGGGAAGGCTCAGGCGATATCGGCGCCGTCGTGCGCGGCAATTGTTTCCTCGTGGTGCGCGAAACGCGCCTCACCCTCGAAGCCGGCGAATGGGTCGACGTCATGCCCCGCCGCGGCCGCTTCTAGCCCTCCAGTGTCACGAACATCTCGCTTGTAACGTCTCCCTTCTCGGTGTAGTCATACCAAGCAGCACTCAATTCCCAGGAGGATGCAATGAAGAAGCTCGCCGGGCTAATCGCTGTTTTTGTCTTCGCATTTGCGCTTCCCGCTTTCGCCCAACCGAACGCTCAACACGACGAACACGGCGGCAAGCCCGAAGTAGGCGGCGGCCATATTCCCTCGAAAGGTCCAGCTCCCTACAAAGGCACACCGCACCCGGCACCGGCGAATCCCCAGGATCGCCACTTTGACGACAAGCCAGGCCACCCGAACGCGCCGCACGTCGACGTGAAGGGCAATCAATGGGTTGGCCACGACACCGGGCGCGATGATCCGCACTACCACCTCGATCATCCGTGGGAACACGGCCACTTTCCCGGAGGCATCGGCCGCGGGCACGTCTGGCACATCGTGGGCGGCGGCCCGAGCCGCTTCTGGTTCGGCGGCTTCTACTTTAGCGTCGCGCCGTACGATGTCGGTTTCTGCAACGACTGGCTGTGGGATTCCGACGAGATCGTGATCTACGACGATCCGGACCACGTCGGCTGGTATTTGGCTTACAACGTTCGCCTGGGAACGTACGTGCACGTCGAATATCTGGGCACGTAAGCGACTCTCGATCGAATCGATTCTTCAGCGGCCGCCCGATTCCGCACGCGCTTCGCGGAAAAGGGCGGCCGTCTTGCTTTGGGGGGAAGAGCTGAATCCTCTTATTTTGTTGCTTGCGCGCTGGTGGTCATCTCCTGCTGATCTTCGTCTTTGCGCCAGGTTGAGTTGAGGTTGAACGTCTTCATCGCCTTGCCGATGGTCTCGGTCTCTTTGCCCAGGTCCTTGCGGTAGACGATGCCGTTTTGCCCGACGATGAAAGTCATTACGCCCGACGACCGGTACATCGCCGGATACGCTACGAACGCGAACCCGCCCGTCATTTTCCCGTCCACGATGTAGCTCTTCGCGCCGCCCGGAGCGCCCGGACCCTGGCTCGTCAGAACGTGGAAGAGATAGCCGCGGTAAGGAGTCGGAGGGCCGTTGCGCCCTTTGTCGTAGCCCTCGGCAACCGCTGCCGCGACAAGCGGCCCGATCGGGCTCCGCGGCTCGCCCGCAGCTACCTTCCAATACAAGCCGTTCTGCTGCCCTTCATCGCTGAAGATTTGTTTCGCGTACTGGTCGCCGTGCGTCGAATAGTAGTCCTTCTGCGCGGCGGCGAGCGCCTGGCAGATGCGAATGGCCGACAGCTCGTTCTCGCCTACGCGCCGGTACAGAATCTCTTTCTTGCCCGCTTCGGTGTCGAAGAACCACTTGTCGCCTTTGTTCTCGAGGGGTATCGGCAAAGGCCAGTTCTCCGCGCCGAGATACAACGTCGTTGTTCCGTCGGGCTCTTTCCTCAGCCGGTGCATCTGCTCGTACTTCTCCGCGATGTTGGCCCGGCGCTCGCGATCCTGAATCGAGTCTCCTGACGAAATGACGTCCTTCCCGGCCGGCCCCAGAATGGCGAGCAGCGCCGTCTCGTCGTTATTCTTCGCCGCCGCCATGAACGCCGCGCTCGCATCTGCCGCCGAAGAAAACGTCTTCTGACCCGGCTGCTGCGCTCGGGAAGCAGGGGCAACGCAAACCGTCAAAAGGACGGCGACGCCGGCCCAATGCGAAAGCTGCCCTGAAAAACGCGTCTTATGAGACCTGCCGAAAATCCTCTTCGTTTGCCGCATGTGCCTTTCTCCGTTTCTAGCTTTCACGATCCGGTTGTATGAGTACGAAACATCCGCCAACTGCTAGCGCCGCCCGCCGCCGCGTCCGCCACCGCCGCCACCGTGGAATCCACCACCGCCCCCGAATCCGCCGCCGTGGAATTCTCCGCCGCCGAAGCTCTGGTGGCCGCGCTCCGAGTATCCCCTCGAGTCTCCGCCGTGCCCGAAACCGTCGAAGGCGCCCGAGTGCGTTCCTCTCTCGTCTCGCGGCTCCCCGAACCCGCGGGCGGCGCGGTTATCGCCGTTGAACGGATGGTCGAAAGGTCGGCCCGCGCCGTGGAACTCGTCGCGCCCGCCTCCGTGATAGAAGTAGTTGCGGTTGTAGAAGGTGTTGCTGCGCGAGAAATACCTGCCATGGTCGTAGATTGGGTAGTGGTGATACCAGTCGAAGCCCCAGCCTCCCCAGCCCCATCCGTATCCCGCGAAAAACCCGATTCCGAATCCGACCCCGAACGAAAGATACGGCCCGCCCCACCAGATGCCGGGGTACTCATACCATCCCGGCCATGGCAGCAACGGATCGCCGTAAACGACCCACGGGTCATATGCAGGGACATAAACGACGTCCGGATTTGCCGGCTCGATGACGATCGTCGAGCCTTCCGTCTCGACTTTCTGCTGCTCGGTGTCCTTGAGGTTGCCGGAGGCCTTCGCGCGATCGCGCATTGTCTGGACCGCGTCCATCACATCCTGTTGCTGGTTGTAGTAGGCGTCGCCCAGCGATGACGTCCACGAAAGATTCTTGTCCATGTTTCCGAGCACCGTCGGGAAGGCGGTCAGCGCCTTGACGCTCGGGTCCCACGGTTGCTGGTCGACAGCCTTGGCCAAGTCGTCGCCCTTCAGGTCGGGATGCGCCTGGACCCAGCGGTCGGCTTCCACCACCTGCTCCGGGAACGTCGACGCCGCCAGGATTTGCGCGACTAGCGAATCCGGGTACAGTGCGATCGGTGCGACCAGTTGGTCGAGTTGCTCGGGAGTCTGCTGCATGTAAGGCGGGGCCTGCCCATTGTCCCCGTTTGCCGGCGGTGCCTGCTCCGTAGCCTGTTCCGCCGGCGGACCTTGATCGGCGGTCTGTTGCGGTGGCGGCGCCGCTTGGTCGTCCTGAGAAGCTGCCAGGCCTTGCGGCAGCGCAGCGAATAATAACGACAAGCATAGTAAAGCAACCAGGATCTGTTCGCCCGTTCGAGGCCTCAGGAGCCCCCGGGCTAGTTTCAGCGCGTTCATGAGTTTCAGCCTCCTCCGCACGATTGTCGCTTGAGGTCTCATATTAGTAGAGATGCCGAACCTATCGTTTCAGTGACCAGAATCTTCGGACCTTCGCCGGCTTCGGCCCCGGAAGCGACCCGTGGCGCCGCATTGAGAGCCCGGCTTGTAATCCCCGAAGAAGGGTGAGAGTGCGTACCGGCTCTCCGAAAGTCCTGTATGGCGCGAACGGGACCCATGCCCCATCATCGAAGAAACCATGCGGACGAGCCCGACGAACCAGTCTACGCCGAGCCCGATCGAAACACCCGCGGCGTCGCCGCCCGTGCTCGCCGACTCCAGCAAACGCCTGGTGCCATGGCTCATCGCCGTGGCGTTCTTCATGGAGTCACTCGACACGACGATTCTGAACACCGCCGTGCCGACCATCGCCGCGGCTCTCCACGTCGCTCCGCTCAGCATGAAATCGGTGCTCGCCAGTTACACGTTGAGCCTCGCCGTCTTCATCCCGATCAGCGGATGGATGGCGGACCGGTTCGGTACGCGCCGCGTCTTTGCTTCCGCGATCGGCATCTTCACGCTGGGATCGTTTCTGTGCGGCGTTTCGACCGACATCCACGTGCTGGTAGCGTGCCGCATTCTGCAAGGTTGCGGCGGCTCGATGATGGTGCCTGTCGGCCGGCTCACTATCGTGCGGACATTCGAGAAATGGGAACTTGTGCGCGCGATGAGCTTCGTCGCCATTCCCGGCCTGATCGGCCCCATGCTCGGCCCGATCGCGGGAGGCCTCATCGTCGGATACCTTCACTGGCGGCTGATTTTTTTCGTGAATATTCCGATCGGCCTCCTGGGCCTGTTGATGGTGTATCTGCATCTGCCGAACTACCGCGAGGAGCGCACGGACCCTCTTGACCTTGCGGGCCTCGTACTGTTTGGCTCCGGAATCGCGCTGCTCTCCTATGTGCTCGAAGTGTTCGGTGAGACCACGCTGACGTTCGCCGAGATTCTGGGGCTTCTGGCAATATCGATCGCGCTGCTCGCCGGCTACGGGTTTCACGCGACGAAGACGGCTCACCCGATGTTGCACCTCGCGCTCCTCCGCATTCGCACGTTCCGGGCGGCGGTCAGCGGAAATTTCCTTACTCGCCTTGGCGTCGGCGGCATCCCGTTCCTGTTTCCGCTTCTTTATCAGGTCGGTCTGGGCTTCACGCCGATTCAATCCGGTTTATTGATGATGCCGCAGGCCATCGCCGCGATGAGCCTGAAAATGACGATGCCGAAAATTCTCGCGCGCTTCGGCTATCGGCTCGTGTTGATTTCGAATACCCTGCTGATCGGAGTGCAGATTTTGCTTTTCGCGACCATCGGCGCGCGCACTCCCGTGTGGCTGATCGTCGGGGAATTGTTCGTCTACGGCTTCTTCACCTCGCTGCAATACACGAGCATGAACACGCTGGTCTTCGCCGACATCGCCGAGGAGCAAGCGAGCGCCGCGAGCTCGATCGCGAGCACGATGCAGCAGATGTCGATGAGCTTCGGAGTCGCCGCTGCATCTTTGGTGACCGCCGTTTTCATTCCGGATCGTCACACCTCGAGCCCGCCGATTTTCATCCACGGAATTCACCGCGGGTTCCTCGTGTTGGGCGGAATGACGCTGCTTTCGACCTTCGTCTTCAGCGAACTGAAGAGAGGCGATGGCGACGTGGTCAGCCAGCGAAAGGCGCACATCCACGTAGGCTGAGCGTCCCTAAAATGCGGCGGCAATCGCGCCGCATCGCGAGTAGAATGCGGCTGGGAAGGGAGGCACTTATGCGCAGATTTCTTGTTTCGCGGCGTCATTGGCTTGGACTGGCTGTTTTGCTCGCGTTTGCGCTCGGCTCGGCGCGTGCAGTCGACCTCGATCCGACCGCGGTCGGCTACCAGTTGCCGGACCAGATCAAGTGGACCGGCAATCCGAAAGTCGCCGAGACGGCCGTGCTGCATGGCGATCCGATCAAGCCGGGGCTCTACATCGAGCTCGTGAAATGGCACCCTCATAACTTCAGCCATCCTCATTTTCATCCGAACGATCGCTATATCACGGTGCTCTCCGGCACCTGGTGGGTGGGCACGGGGACGAAATTCGATCCGGACAGCACGGTTCCGATGCCCGCGGGCAGTTACGTCACCGATTTCGCGAAGGGCATTCACTACGACGGGGCGAAAGACGTCGATGCCGTGATCGAAATCGTAGGCGAAGGCCCCGCGACGATGACGCCCGCTGAGGTGAAGTAGACGCGCTGCATTGCACTACTTTGGTGCAAAAAAATCTGCAATAAGAGGGGACTCGGGGAGTCCCCTAGCGGGGCCTCAACCGCCCTCTAAATGGCGGCAAATGGCTCCGCTTGGCACCTTACGCGCCCGCGCGACCGTCGCCAGCATCCAGGGCGAATACCAGGCGAATTGTTTTGGCGTGGCAGGGGCCGCTTTCCCTACATCAACAACTCAGCATACTTGCAAACCGGAGGTGGCACGGGGTACGGTGAAGCATAGTGGGTGCAGAAGTCGTGCCGCGGAAGCGAGCCGCCGATGACCATTCAAATCACCAAGGCTGAGATCGAGTCGCTCATTAGGCAGCGGCTCCAGAGCGGCAAGTTCAAGGACGCCGAGGATGTGATCTTGCAGGCCTTGAGAATTTCTGAAAGTGGCGCGGCGCCGACTGATGGAGAACGCGCCGCAGCGATCGAACGGCTTAAGACATTTGGGAAGACGCATGGGATTTCACTCAACGGGTTAACCATTCGGGATTTGCGCCATGAGGCGCGACCGTGAGTGGAATCGTTGTCGATGCTTCGGTAACACTCTCCTGGTGCTTTTCCGATGAAGGAACGTCTCTCTCGAATGCCGTTCTCGACCGCTTGAAATCCGGCGACCAAGCTTTCGTTCCAGCCTTTTGGTCCGTCGAGGTCCTTAACACTTTGCTTGTGGGCGAGAAGAGAGGACGCATCTCGGCGGAGAAGACGCAAGCGTTTCTGGCAGACCTCCGCGCGCTGGACCCTGTTCTCGACTATGTTTCTCTCGATCAGGTTTGCGGGCCCGTGCAAGCGATCAGCCGCGACCACCGACTGGCACCGTACGATGCTCTTTACGTTGAGCTGGCGCTGCGAATGAATTGTCCGCTGGCGACGCTCGATGAACCGCAGCAGCAGGCGGCTCGTTCTCTGGGCGTCGAGTGCCTTTAGCATTCCAGCGCGGATAAGGAACCACCTCGAATGAAGACGCTTTCGCATTACGACAAGGCGGGGCGTGTGCGGATGGTGGACGTGACGGCGAAGCCGGCGACGTCGCGGACGGCGGTGGCGCACGCGTTCGTCCGGATGAAGCGGGCGACGGTGGAGAATTTGCGGCGGCTGAAATCGCCGAAAGGGAACCCGCTGGAGGTGGCGCGGATCGCCGGAATCACGGCTGCGAAGCGCACTTCGGAGCTGATTCCGCTTTGTCACCCCCTCGCGTTGACGCACGTGGATGTGCAGGCGAAGCTATGCCAGAATGGAATTGAGATCACGTCGGAAGCGACGGCGACGGGACCGACGGGCGTGGAAATGGAAGCTTTAACGGGTGCGTCGGTGGCGGCGCTGACGATCTACGATATGTGCAAGGCCCTCGAACGCGGGATGGAAATCACCGAGCTGTATCTCGTGAAAAAATCCGGCGGCCGCAGCGGAACGTACGTGCGAGGCAAGACCGCGGGCAACCCAGCCGGAAAGAACGGAAAGTAATGGCGCAGATGAACGACGTCAAAGTCCTGGTCGTGGACGACAACGCGCTGATCCTCGACCTTTTGATGAAGGGACTTGGCCCGCACTGCGACGCTCACGCGGCGGCGGACGGCGCTGATGCTCTTCTGAAGATCGTCGATGAGCCTCCCGATTTGATCGTTTGCGACTACCGGATGCCGGGGCTCGACGGGCGACAGCTCTACGACAAGCTGCGCGGGCGGCAGCAGACGAAACAGATTCCGTTCATTTTTCTCGCCAGCCGCAGCGACATCGAGGAAAAGCTGCGCCCGATGGTGGAAGGCGTCGAGGAATTTATCGCGAAGCCTTTTTTCGTGAAGAATCTGGTCCGCAGCGCGAAGAAAGTGATCGACCGACTGCACCTCGAGAAACTGCAGAATCGGGCCGTGCGCCCGGGCGTGATTCAGGGCCGCCTCGAAGAGATGAGCATGCTCGACCTGATGCAGTCTCTCGAGATGGGGCAGAAGTCGTGCCAGCTCACGGTGCGGCACGACGGCGCGACCTGCGAGATGTTCTTTTCGGGCGGGCAGTGCGCCGATGCGAAGCTGGGAGCGTCCGAGGGCGAGGCTGCGGTGTTCGAGGCAGTCCGCTGGCCGGCGGGCGAATTCGAGATTGACTTCAACGCGTCTCCTTCGCGGTCGACGATTTCACGCACGACGACTGGCCTGCTGATGGAAGCGCTTCGGCTGATGGATGAAAGCCAGCGCGACGGCGCGGGCGAGAGCGTCGAAGCGACCAACCAGACCTGATTTCATCTTCCCTGAAAATCCCATGCGCGTATCCGTCCTTACAATCAGCGACTCGGTCGCGGCGGGAAAGAATGAAGATCGTTCCGGCCCGGCGGTGATCGCGCGGTGCCTCGAGTTGGGATGGACGATTGTGTCGTCGGGCGTGCGCGCGGATGACCGCGCGGCGATCGAGGTGTTCTTGCGCGAGACTGCGGATTCGAACGCGGCCGATGCGATTTTGACGACCGGCGGGACGGGGCTTGGTCCTCGGGACGTGACGCCGGAGGCGACCGAGGCGGTGATCGAGCGCGCGATTCCCGGATTTCCCGAGCAGATGCGCGCGGCGGGAATGCAGAACACGCGGCGCGCGATTTTGTCGCGGGCGGCGGCAGGAATTCGCGGCACGAC
>DATJRU010000146.1:0-5174 GCA_035504455.1 Vulcanimicrobiaceae bacterium | reverse complement strand
GCCAAGCTGCCGGCGAAATACCGCGCGATCGATAAAGCCGCCGAGTACCCGGTGCGCTACACCAGGGGTCTGACGGCGATGCGCGATGCCGTGAAAAAACGCGTGCGCCGCTCTGCGCTAAAATAGGAGTGGAGTGAAAGTGTTTTTAGGGGGTCGGAGCTTCAGCTCCGACATAAGCCGCGCGATTGACATGGGCTTCAGCCCCGGAGGAAAACTGTCCTATGGCGCCGCGAAAAATCATTTTCTGGGAAGTGGACGCGCAGGCGGACTTCATGCTTCCTGGCGGCAAGCTGTACGTGCCGGGCGCCGAGAAGATCATCCCCAACATCCAGCGGCTCGTGAAGGCCGCGACCGATGCGGGAGTTTTTCTGGTGTCGAGTGGCGACGCCCATCGGGAAGGTGACCCTGAATTCCAGCGGTTCCCGCCACACTGCCTGCGCGGAACATCCGGAGCGCGAATCATTCCGGAAGGGATGACGCCGAATTCGCGAACGATTCCGAACGATCCTTCGCAGACGCTGCCGCAGGATATTCTTCGCTCTCCGCAAGTGGTGATCGAAAAGCAGACGCTCGACGTCTTCGACAATCCGCACACGAGCGAGCTCGTCGAGCGGCTCGGGCCAGACGCCGAGTACGTGGTCTTCGGCGTAGTCACGGAATATTGCGTGCGCTGCGCCGCCAAGGGATTGCTCGAGCGCGGCCGCGAGGTCTCCGTCGTGGAAGACGCGATCGAAACGCTTGCCGCCGCCGATGGAGAGAAAGCGATCGCGGAACTGCGGGCGCTTGGCGCGCGAATGATCACCACCGACCAGGCGCTCTCCGAAATTGGCATATCCGCTTCTGACCGGTTCGCGATAAGATCCAGTTTGAATTAGTATGAATTCCCGGACGCCGGAAGACCGCCACGAACAGGCGCAGGACCTTTTCCAGCAAGCCTATCGCGCGCAGATGACGGGTGATTGGGACCGCGCCGCCGAACTTTACAAGGCCTCGCTCGAGATCCTGCCGACCGCCGAAGCCCATACCTTTCTCGGATGGACGTATCACTTCCAGGGCAAGATCGACGATGCCATCGCCGAGTGCAAGCGCGCCATCGAAGTCGATCCTGACTTCGGCAATCCCTACAACGATATCGGCGCGTACCTGATCTCGCAGGGACGCCTCGACGAGGCCGTGCCGTGGCTCGAGCAGGCAATCTCCGCGCCGCGCTACGAGCCGCGCCATTTCCCGCACTTCAACCTCGGGCGCGTGTATCTGGCGAAGGGAATGTTCAACCGGGCGCGCGACTGCTTTCAGGAATCGCTGCGGATCGAGCCGAACTACACGCTGGCGCGCCGGGCCATCGAGAATCTACGCCGCATGGTGAACTAAGCGGCCGGGCTTGCCGCAAGCGGCTTCACGATCCGGTCGTAGAGCAGCATCAGCGCCGCCGTGAGAACGCCCACCGCCGCGACGACCCACCACATTTCCGCCGGCCGATGTAGCACGTCTCCGAACTCGTGCAGAAGATATCCGCCGAGCGGCCCTCCTACAGCGCTGCCGATCGCGATCGGCAAGAACGCGTAGCCCATGTAGAGCCCTTGTTGCCCAGGCGGAGCGAGGCGCGAGCAGTATTCGTAGTAGCGGGAGGCTTGCAGGAGTTCACCGAGCGCCAGAACGACGAGCAGTATGCCAAACGCGAACGTGCTGGGATGCACCGCGAGCAGCACCCACGAAAGCGCGGCGATCAGAAAGCCGATGGCGATGGCTTGCACCGCCGGTATCTTTTGCGTCAGGTAGGCGACGAGAATCTGGAAGCAGATGATCGTGGCGCCTTCGAGCGAAAGAATGCGGTCGACGTCGGCGTGGGGATTCACGAACCGCCGTAGGAAAACCGGCGCCGAAAAGAAAATCTGCCAATAGACAACGTAAAAGCCCGAGGAAATCAGCAGAAATGTGACGTAGCGCAGATTTCCTAGGACGATGAACATGTTCAGGAACGCCCTTCCAATGCTTGCAACTTTCGCGTCGTCCGGCTTGCCGGGCTCGCGATAGAAAAGCAGCGTGACCCAAAACATCAGAAACACGCTCAGCGCCGCGAACCGAAAAACGTTCGCGATTCCCCATCCCATCTTTTCGCGGACGACCCACGCCATCAGCGGGCCGACGGTGCCGCCGATGTTGACGAGCGTGTAGTAGATCGAATAGCCAAGCGAGCGGACCTTTTCGGAGGACGCGCGCGCCGTCGTCCCGGCGACGACAGGTTTTACTAACCCTGGCCCGAGCGACGGAACGAGCAGCACGAGCGAGACGAGCCACGTGTCGCCGATCGCGTGGCGCAGCGGCGCCATCCAGGAAGTTTCGAGCGACCCAAGCAGGAAGTAGCCGACTGTCAGAATCGTGTATGCGAGCATCAGCGTCCGGCGGAAACCGAATCGATCGGCGAGCGTGCCCGCGAGAATCGCCAGCGCGTACACCACAAAACTCGCGATGCCCTGGAGTGTGCCGGCAAGCTGGCTCGAGAAGTGAAGCTGTTCGGTGAGGTAGATCGCGAGGACGGCGGTGGTGCTGTAGTAGGCGACGCGCTCGAAAATTTCGGTGAAGTTGGCGACCCAAAAGGGAAGCTGGAAGCCGGAGCGAATTTCGTTGAGGCGCTGTGCGAAAGCCAAAATTTCCTCGTTGGGGCGGGCTGGAATGGCGCGCCGCGAAGCCGCGATTGTAGCGGAATTAGCAAGATTCACGGCGGCAATTCTGGATTTGGGTGGGCCTCGAAAGCGTGGAATTTTCTGCGATAAGAGGGGAGTCGAGGAACCCCCTAGCGGGAGGTTAAAAGGACCTTGGTGGCAGGAAATGGCGGGCGATTGGCGCTTATCCCGGGGGCGCCCCCGAATCAGGCGGCCATGGGCAGAGCCTGCGGGCGGAGGCGAGTGTGGACCGCCAGGACGAGCGCGCCGATGCCCCACATGGTGATGATCAGACCGAACCACCAACCGGCGAACGGGATCATGTGAAGGAGGCGAACGATGGCCAGGCCGAGCGCCAGGCGGCCGACGGCCGGTCCGACGCCGTTCGTATAGCCGAGCAGTTTTTCGCCGAGCCAGGAGGCGACGAAGACCTGGGCGGCGTAGATAGCGATGACGTAGAGCAGCAAGGCGGAGAGTCCGATCGCCAGGCCGACGATCGTGGCGCAGACGATGATGATGGCGATGGGGGTGGCGAAGAGGAAGAGGGCGCCGAAACCGAAGGCCGGTCCCGCTTTCCGGGTTTCGTTCGCGGCGTCGGCAAAGAATCCGGGCGCCACCAGCAGGATCACGAGGCCGAAGAGGAAACTCGCGCCCCAGAGCAAGACCTGATGCCAGTAATAGGTGACACGCGTATAGTCCGGGCCGCGCCTGGGTACGGTGATTTGGACGGGGCTGGCGAGTTTCGCGCTGGAGGCGATTTCGGGCTGGCCGCGGCCTTCGTACTTGGTCTGCCCGTCGACCTCGGCGGTCGAGCCGATGGTCAAGTGATCGCCGCGGAGCGTAACGTCCCGACCGAACCTGCCGTTGAGCGTGAGGTCGGTTGCGAGGCCGAGAACGTCGCCGGCAACGCGGCCGTCGAGCTCCGCGTTTTGCGCGCCCACCATGAGCGAGCCGGCCACGGCGGCTTTTTCGTCCAGCGTCAACTGCGAGCACCAAGCCGACACGTTCCTGCCGATCGTTGAATTCAGCGAGACGCTCTCGCCCCAAGTACGGACACTCCCGTCGACCGGGCCGTTGATCGTGACTTCGCGGCCAAAAGCGAGGACGTCGCCTTTGACGTGGCCGTTGACGACGAGGCTGCCGGAAAAGGAGATCAGGTCGCCGTCGACGTCGCCGTCGATGTGCGCGCGGTCGGCGGCGACGATGAGGTCGTTCTTCACTTCCTGGCCGGCGGGCAACGTGTAGCTGGGATTGCCGTGCTCGACGTCGGCGGCGCCGGCCGTCGGAGGCAGAGCGAGGACGCACGCGAGGGCGCTCACGACAAACGCAATCGTGGTGAAGCGCTGCCAGTGCCTCCGGAGGAGCCAGAGCGCAACCGTAGCCAGAGTTGCCCCTGCGAGGAATTCCGGGAGGGTTCGCATCGTGTCCCATCCTTTCCAGAAAGCGCCCCTGAAGAAGATCATGGTAAGAATATTTCCCTGCGAGAAACCGGCCTGCGCGGCCTGCGTCATCGACGGCTCTATGATTCCAGTCCACAGCGTGTATGCGCCGCCGACGCCGAGGCCGAAGGCGACGAGCCAGCCCCATCCAATGGCGCCGCGGTGGGGCTCGGCAACAAGACGAGAGGGAACCGGTTCGTCATCGGAGATCAGGGATTCATGGAGCCAGAGGGCTTCTTTTTCGAGCGCGCGGAGCAGGGAGCGGCAGGAGTTGCAGTTGGGGAGGTGCGCGGATACGCCACGCGCGCGGTCGGCGTCGAGCTGGCCTTCGAGGTAAAGCAGGCCGGTCATTTCGTCAAAGTGCTCGGCTGAACCGCGAGTAAGATCGTCGGGTTCGCTCATGGTTTTCTCCCCGCAGCTGCTCCTGCTGCTTCGGCGCCGGCAGCTCCAAGCGCCTCACGTAATTGATGTCGCGCGCGCAGCAGCAGCACGCCGACAAACGGGCGGCGCACGCCGAGCGTGTCCGCGATCTCGTCGTAACTCATGTCCGCGTAGTAACGCAGGACCAGCGCCATGCGCGCCCGGTCGGGCAGCTTGGCGAGGCCGTTGCGAACTTCCTTGCTGGTGTGTTCGAGCTGGAGCTGTTCGAGCTGGCCGGGATCGGGATGCTCGAGCGGGAGGGTTTCGAGGTCGCCGGTTTCGAGATCCTGGCGGATGCGGCGGCGGCGGAGAGTGTCCCAGCAGTGATTGCTGGCGACCTTATAGAGCCAGGCGATGAACGGCCGGGAGGAATCGTACGTGCCGATTTTTTGCTTCACCTTCATAAAGACTTCCGTTGTGGCATCCTCTGCGTCCTCGCGCGTCGGCAGCACCCGCCGGCAAAAACGAAATATAGCTGCGGAATGCTGGCGATAGAGCTCGCCCCAGGCGTCTGAATTTCCCGCCCGGACCTGGGCCAGCAACTGCGCCAGTTCCGCTTCGTTCATCGTCCCGGTCGTCTTTGGCCTGTCCATAGGTAGATACGCAAACCAGGGCCGGAATATTTCACAACTATAACAAAGGGGCGTACTTG
>DATJRU010000145.1:0-23045 GCA_035504455.1 Vulcanimicrobiaceae bacterium | reverse complement strand
ATCGGCGGGATCATCCTTATCTACATTCTCTACCTCGTGATCCGCAAAAGCCCGCTCCGCTGGTGGTTTTACTTCTGGCTCGTCTCGCTGCCGCTGGGATTGCTGCTGGTGTTTTCGCAGCCGCTCGTGATCGATCCGATGTTCCACAAGTTCGAGCCGCTCGAGCAAAAAGATCCGGCGCTGGTCGCGTCGCTCGAGCAAATGGTGCATCGCGCGGGCCAGGACATTCCGCCCGACCGGATGTTTTGGATGGGCGCATCGGAAAAATCGACCGAGCTGAACGCCTACGTCACCGGCTTCGGGGCGTCCAAGCGAATCGTGGTGTGGGACACGACCATCGCCAAAATGAACACACCGCAAATCGTGTTGGTCTGCGGCCACGAAATGGGGCACTACGTGCTCCATCACATCCCGAAGGGAATTACTCTTGGCGCGGTCTTCTTTTTGGTCCTCTTTTACTTGGGCTACCGTTCGATGAGCGGGGCCCTCCGGCGCTGGGGAAATGGATGGGGGATTTCCGGCGTTGACGATTGGGCCTCACTGCCGGTCCTGCTCCTGCTGCTGAGTATTTTTTCGTTCGTCGCGAATCCCATCACCAGCGCAGCCAGCCGTTACTTCGAGCACCAAGCCGACCAATACGGCCTCGAAGTGACGCACGGCCTTATACCGGATTCAGGCGAAGTCGCGGCGCAGTGCTTTCAAATCCTGGGCGAGGTCGACCTCTCGGACCCCAAGCCCAATCCCGTCGACGTGTGGCTCTTCTACAGCCATCCGACGATTCCCGATCGCATCCGCTTCGCCCTCTCGTACGACCCCTGGGCAAACGGCGGCCACGGCGAATTCGTCCGGCACTAGACTATTCGTTTGCGTTGGGCGGCTGCCACAGTTCGATCTTGTTGCCGTCGGGATCGTAGATCCACGCGAAGCGGCCGTAGCTTTCGTCTTGCCGCTTCGGGTCGATGCGCACGCCTTCTTTCGCCAAGCGGTCGAGCAGCGCGTCGAGGTCGTCGACGATGTAGTTCACCATGAACGGTGCGGAGCTGGGCTCGAAGTATTTCGTGTTGCTGGGGAAAATGCTCCAGACCGTCATCTGCTCGCGTTCGGGATTGTCTTTTTCACGCCACGGCAGCATGACGCCGTGGCCGCTATCCACCAGGCCGAGATTTTTCCCGTACCACTCTTTCATCTCTTGCTGGTTCGCGGACTTGAAGAAGAGACCGCCGATGCCGAGGATTCGCCCTTGCTGGCTCATGGTCGTGTTCCTTTCACGTGATCGTAGAGAAGCGTTACCGCAGCCGGAGGATAGATGCTAGTTCGGCGCGGACGTTGCCACGCCGCGATCGATCGCCGCGGGGCTCGTCCTGCGGGCCTGCAATTTCATGTGAATATGATGCCGCGGCCGCAGCGTGACCAGAGGCTCCGGCGTTACGTCCTGCCCCGGCAGCAGGCTCAGCCGGAATTTCTGCGCCATCATCGCGATCACGATCGCCGCTTCCATGAGCGCGAAATTCTGCCCGATGCATCGGCGCGGCCCGTCGCCAAACGGAAAGTACGCGCCCGCGGGCAGCCGTTGCGCGAGGCCATCGAGCCAGCGCTCCGGGCGAAACGCTTCCGGGTCCGCGAAAAATCGCGGATCGCGGTGCGTCACCCACGGCGCCAGCAGAATCGTCGCGCCCAGCGGAATGTCGTAGCCGCCGATTTGGCACGGCTCGATGGCCATCCGCGCGAGGACGTACGCCGGAGGATAGAGCCGCAGCGACTCGTTCATCACCGCCTGTAAATACGGCAGGCGCTGCAAATCGCTCACTTCCGGAGCGCGCCCGCCCAGCGCGCCGTGCAGTTCTTCGTACAGCCGCTCGGCAACCTCCGGATTCCGGCTCAGCGCGTACCACGTCCAGGTAAGCATTTGCCCCGTCGTCTCATGGCCGGCGATGAAAAGAGTCATCGTCTCGTCGCGAAGCTGCTGCGGCGTCATGTGGCTGCCGTCTTCGTCCATCGCGTCCATCAACAGCGCGAGCAGGTCGTCGTGGTGCGCCGCGCCGCCGTTCGCCGCCTGCCGCTCGGAAATAATCCGGTACACCAGCGAATCCATGAATGCGAGTTCCTGGCGCGCCCGGTTGTTGTTAGGCGTAGGCCACGTCTCCGGGACGCGCACCGGCAGCCGCTGCCGTCGCAACGAATAGCGCATCAGGAAGGTCATCGCGCGGCCCACCTGCTCGGCCTCGCCCGGCAGGGTGGTGCCGAAGAGCGTTCGCACGGCGACGTCGAGCGTCAGCCCCATCATGTCCTGCGAGACGTCGCGCTCTTCGCCGTCGCTCCAGCGCGCGATGTGATCCTCGGCGATCTGCGCCATCGTGGTGGCGTAGCCATTGACCCGCGCTCGATGAAACGCCGGCTGCGCCAGCCGCCGCTGCCGCCGCCAGAAGTCGCCCTCGCTGATCAGTAGTCCCTGGCCGAGCATCCGCTCCGTGATCCGGCGCGTCAGCTCGCTCTTGTGAAACTTGCTCTGCTGGACGACGAGCACCTGCTCGATGAAATCCGGGTGGTTGAGCAGGATGCGCTCCTGCATCATCACCTGGAAGCGGACGATGTCGCCGTATTGCCGCGCGTAGCGTTGCATCATCCCCAGGGGATCGCCCCGCACCTCGAACGCGACGCCCACCACCGGCAGGCCTTTCGGGCCCGGCGGCACCCGTTTTCCATTCGACGACATGATTGTTGCGCGACCGAATCCGCGCAGCCTCCCCGATCATCCGATTGTAGCGTGAGTTGCGCCGTGGGGAGTCTGTTTTGGCCCTGCTCACCGGACAGGATAAAATACCTATGAATTTTCAATCGCCCGCAAAAGGGGCTCCTGTGGATTGTGCAAAGCCGGACTGGATCGCGCAGGTCGAGGGCATCCTCGGCGCGTTGAACGAGGGCGTGCTGATCGCGGATGAGTGCCACCGGATGGTCTTCGTCAATCAGCGCATGGCCGAAATGGTGGGCAGCCCGGCCTCCGAGCTCATCGGCTCGTATGCCTCCGATTTCTACGCGCCCGGCGAATACGCCTACCTGATGGCGCACACCGCCGAGAACAAGCTCGACGGCCAGAGCCGCTTCGAATTCGTCCTGCCGCAAAGAGACGGCGGCCGCATGCCGGTGATCATCAGCGCGCGGCGCGTTGCGGATGAAGACGGCCACATCTTCGGCATCGTGATGTTCACCGACATCTCGGAGCAGAAGCGCGCGCAACGCCAGCTCCAGGAAGCCAACGCGCAGCTCGAAAGGCGCCACCGGGAAATCGAGGAGGATCTCGCGCTGGCCGCGCGCGTGCAGCAGAGCCTCGCGCCGCAGTCGATTGTGTGGGGCGGCATGCGCGTCGAAACGTTTCTGCATCCCGTGCGCACCATCGGCGGCGATTTCGGCTTGGTCACCGCGCAGGACGACGAGCACCTCACGTTGCTGGTGTGCGACGTCTCCGGACACGGCATCGGCTCCGCGCTCGTCGCCAATCGCATCTACGCCGAAGTGCTGGCGGAAATGAAGAGCGGCGCCGGACTGGGCGAGATGCTTGACCAGCTCAATCGCTTCGTTCTTGGCAGCATCGGCAACTCTTCGTTTCTTTTCACGGCGGCGGCCGCGCGGCTCGACCGCGGCGGACGCCGCATGATTTTCGCCGGCGCGGGGCATCCGCCCGGAATGGTCGTCAAGCCGGGACGCGAACCGCGCATGCTCGAATCGCGGAGCATGTTGCTCGGCGCGCTCGAGGAGGCAGTCGATCCGCAGGCGGAGCTTTGCGTCGACCTCGATCCCGGTGATCGCGTGGTCCTTTATACGGACGGCCTCACCGAGGTCTTCGATTCGCAGCGCGAAATGCTCGACGTCGACGGCCTGCGCAAAATCGTCAGCGAGACGTCGCACTTGCCGCTGGGCGAAATGAAGCAGGGCATTCTGGATCGCGTCGCGGCGTGGCGCTCCGGCCCGCCCTCGGACGACACGTCTCTCGTGCTCCTCGAAGTTCTTTGAGCGAAGGACCCCTCGGAACGCGCGGGGCTATAATCACGTCTTAATCTGTGTTCGTTGGGAGGCATTCGTGGCAGAAACCGTTCGATTGACAACCACCGCCAAAGCTGCGGGCTGCGCCGCGAAACTCAGCCCCAGCATCCTCGAAAATGTCCTAAAGCGGCTGCCCCAACAGCGCGACCCCAATGTCCTCGTCGGCTTCGAGACGAGCGACGACGCCGCCGTCTACAAACTCTCCGACGATCTCGCGCTCGTGCAAACCGTCGATTTCTTCACCGCCATCGTCGACGAGCCCGATCTCTTCGGCCAGGTTGCGGCCACGAATGCCCTGAGCGACGTCTTCGCCATGGGCGGCCGCCCGATCTCGGCGCTCACGATCGTCGCGTTTCCCACGGCGCAGCCGCCCGAAGTGCTCGAGGAAGTCCTGCGCGGCGGCCTCACGAAAATGATTGAAGCGAACTGCACCGTCGTCGGCGGCCATTCGATCCGCGACGACGAAATCAAATTCGGCTACGCAGTCACGGGGCTGATCGATCCGCGCAAAGTCTGGCGCAACGTCGGCGCGCGTCCCGGCGACACGCTGATCCTCACGAAGCCGCTCGGCACCGGCGTAATCGCCACCGCGCTCAAGCAGGGCCACGCCGAGCCCGAATGGATCGCCGCCTCCGTTGCCTCGATGACGCGCCTCAATCGCGATGCCGCCGAGGCGCTCCACGAAATCGACGACGCAGCGGGCAGCGCAAAACCCGTGCACGCCGTCACGGACGTCACCGGCTTCGGCCTGCTCGGACACTCCCGCGAAATGGCCATCGGCAGCGGCGTCTCGATCCGCATCGATCCCACGCGCATCGCCTATCTTCCCGGCGCCATCGACGCCGCGCGCGGCGGCTTCCTCTCCGGCGGCCTCGCCAATAATCGCCAGTTCGTCGAAGGCTGCGCGCAATTCGCCCCGTCGATTCCCGAGGAGTTCCGCTCGCTCGTGCTCGACCCGCAGACGTCCGGCGGCCTTCTCGCGTCCGTCGCGCCCGAAGCCGTCCCCGCTGCGCTCGCCGCATTCGAGCGCCGCAAGGTCCCCGCGCGCGTGATCGGCGAAGTCCTCGCCAAGCGCTCGCCCCTCATCGAAGTCGCGTAAGCGCTTGCTGAGTCGCGCAACAGCTTTAGCAGCGGAGTTCGCCTCGGTTCCCCGAATCGTGTAAACTGCCCGCGTTCAACCCTTCATGGACCCGGTCACTCACGGCATCGCCGGCGCGTTGCTAGGCAAGGGCTTCTTCTCCGATCGCGAGGAGAAGGTCGCGATTTTCGCCGCCACGCTCGGCGCGGTATTCCCCGACATCGACATCTTTTACGAAGGCTACGCCGAAATCGCCCATCACGATCCGCTGGCAATCGTGGAATACCATCGCGCGATCACGCATTCATTCGTCGGCCTCCCGTTTTTCGCGGCGCTGCTCGCGCTTCTCACGCCGCCCGCCGTCCGCTTCCTCAAGCGTCGTTATCCGCGCTTCCACGATCTCGAATCGCCGCCTTTCTGGCTGCTCACCGTGATCTACGGCGTCGGCATCGCGAGCCACATCCTGCTCGACGGCATGACCTCTTTCGGCACGCGCATGTGGTTCCCCATTTCCAAGCGCCGCGTCGCTTGGGACCTGCTCTTCATCATCGATTTCACGTTCACCGCGATCATCCTCGTGCCGCAGGTGATTGCGTGGATCTACCGCGACCCGGCCAAGAGCCGCAGCCGCGCTCTAAAAATGTGGATTTGGTTCACCTGCGGAGACGCCATCGCCTGGCTGCTGACGCGCGTCGCGTCGTACCCATTTCACCTGTGGATTGCGGTACTGATCAGCGTCGTGCTGGCCGCGCTCTTCTTCCTGCCGGGCGCCGGCCGATGGGGATTCAAGATCACGCGCGCCGAATGGTGCCAGGCAGGCGCCTGTTTCGCGGTCGCGTATCTTTTCTTCTGCTCGGTGGCGCACCATCGCGCCATGCTGAAAGTCCGCGCGTTCGCGGACGCGCAGCACATCCAGGTCGATCGCATGGGCGCTCTTCCGATCCCGCCCTCGCTCCTCGATTGGAGCGACACGATTCGAGCGCCCAACGGCATCTACACCGCGCAATTCGATCTGCGCGACAAGCATCCGCCGTCCTTTGATTTCATCGCCGATTCGCCGATGGACGAATTCATTCTCCGCGCCCTCACCATGCCCACCGTGCGCCTTTACTGGGATTTTGCGCGCTTCCCCGTGATCCGCAGCTACCAGGTGGAGGGTTTTCACGTGGTCGAGCTCGGCGAGAACCGTTCCATGGCCGGCGGCCGGCGCGGCCCGCAGCCGTTCGTTTACCGCGTGATCTTCGATGGTTCGGGACGCGTGCTTTTCCAAGGCTGGCTCAACGAGGGTATGATGCCCACGCCCGACATGAGACATCTGGTGCCGCAGCAGCCCGGCCCTTACAAAGCGCCGTGAAAATCATCCTCTTCAGCGATATCCATGGTGACGTCCGCGCGCTGAAAAGCATCGTCGCGCAGCCCGCCGATCTCTACATCGCCGCCGGCGACCTCGCCACGTTCGGCAAGGGCCTCGATCGCTGTGGCGAAACGCTGAAACCGCTCGGCGAGCGCCTCTGGGTCTTGCCGGGCAATCACGAGACGCACGACGACACGCGCGCCTTCTGCAAAAAATTCGGTTTCGTCGATTTTCACCGCCAGGTGCGCACGCTCGAATCCGCCAGCGGCCCCACGCAATGGGCCGGCCTCGGCTACAGCAACGTCACGCCCTTCCAGACGCCCGGCGAATATTCCGAAGAGGAAATCGCCAAGGCGCTCGCTGCTTTCGACGGCCTGCGCCCGCTCTACCTCGTGGTCCACTTCCCGCCGCTCGATACGAAGCTCGACGAATATGCGCCGGGCAAGCACGCCGGCAGTCCGGCTTTGCGCGAATGGGTGCTCCGCGAAAAACCGCTCTATCTCTTCTGCGGCCACATCCACGAAACGGCCGGCCTCACCGACCGCCTCGGCTCGACGGCATGCATCAACGTCGGCAAACACGGCCACACAATCGAAATTTAGAAGCCATCACTACCGGGAGTTCCTTCGCGCGGGTGTCGCGGGATAAATCACAAGCTGCCGACGGTCGCCCGAGCCTTCGCTCGCCGTGCGCACGCCCGGCGCGCCGTTTAATTCCAAATGAACGATGCGCCGCTCGCGCGACGACATCGGATTGAAGCGGAATTCCTGCCCCGTCTCGCGGACGCGCTGCGCGGCGACGCGCGCCGAAAGCTTCAGCTCCTCGAGGCGCGTCGCGCGATAGTCGCCGCAATCAAACCGCACGCGGTCGTGCAGCTGCGGATCCAACTTCAGCCAGCGGTGCGCCACGTGTTCGAGCGCCAGCAGCAGCTCGGCGTTGCGCTCGAGCAGGAAATCCTGGTCGGGCCCGCGAAACGACACCACCACCGATTCGCCTTCCGGGCCGCCGTCCATCGCGGCGATTTCGTATTCCACCGCCAGGCACATCTCGCGCAGCACGAGGTCGACGAACTTCTTCAGCTCGATCGCCGCGCGCTCGCGGTCCAGAGGAATGTCGCGCGCCGGCTGTTCCCGGCGCGGGGGACGCGATTGCCCCTTGTGCGGGGCCGATCCTCGGTGGTCGCTCATTCTTTTTTCTTGCTCTTGAATTTGCTCCGCGAAGGCAGAGGCTGCGAACGATTCAAATACCATTGCTGCGCCACGCCGATCAAGTTGCTCGTGAAATAGTAGAGGTTCAGGCCGCTCGAAAGATTGATGAAAATGAATCCCATGAAGACCGGCATCAGCGCCATCATTTTCTGCTGCGCCGGATCGCCCGCCGTCGGCATGGGCGTCATCCGCTGCATCAGGTACGACGTCACCACCATCAGGATCGGCAGAATCCAATACGGGTCCTTCGCCGAAAGGTCGTGAATCCACCAGATCCACGGCGCGTGGCGCAGCGCGATCGCCCCGTTGAGCACACGGTAGAACGCCCACAGCACCGGCAGCTGCACCAGCATCGGCAGACAGCTTCCCAGAGGGTTGATGCCTTCGCGCTGGTAAACCGCCATCACCTCTTCGTTCATCTTCCGCTTGCGCGGATCGGACATCGAATACTTCTTGTAGCGGTCCTGGATCGACTTGACCTCCGGCGCCACCAGCTGCATCTTCCGCGCCGAATGGAACGTCCAGATGCGGATCGGCAGCAGCGCCATCGTCAGCAGCAGAGTGAAGACCACGATGGTCCAGCCGTAATTCGGAATGTACTTGTGCATCCACTCGAGGACGAAGAGCAACGGCTTCGCGATCACGCCGAACCAACCGAACTGCACCAACTCCTCGAGCGACGGCTGCACCTTCCCGAGCAGCGTCAGGTCCTTCGGCCCTACGTAGGCGCGCAATTTCACCGCGCCCGGATTCATCGCCCCCACGGCCATTTCCGCCTCGGGCTCGCTCACCTGCTGATTGTTCGCCACCGAGTGATGCCACTGCGCCCAGTGCCACAGAGAAATTTCCGTGCCCGCGGGGATAAACGTCGCGGTGAAAAACTGATCCTGGATGCCGATGTATTCCATCGGCCCGGCCTGCTCGGCGGACGCCACCTGGTTTCCCGGCGTCCCTAGTTTCTTGAACGCCAGCAGATTCAGCTTGCCGTTCTGCTTGTAGAACACGGTGACCAGTTGCGACTCGCGGAACGCGGCGCGGTCCCCGAATCCCCCGAGCCACGCGACGGTCGCGGGCAGCGGCCTCCCGTCGAGCGTGACGGCCACTTCAACCGAAAGCTGATAATCCTGCGCGAAGCTGAGTTTTTTCGTGACGTCGAGGTGGCCGTCGCTCCAGTGAAACGTCACCTGCGTCGGCGCGGCCGCGCTGCCCGCGGTAGGCGTCATCTCATAGAGCGCGGAATTCGCCTCGGCCTCGAGTTGCTTGTCCGCAAGCACCAGCGAGAAAGGCCAGCCGAGTTCCTTCGCGGCGTCCGGATTCACCAGGTCGAGCGGCCGCGGCGGAGTCTCTTCGTCCAAATACTTTTTCAGCTTCCAGCTATGCACCACGCCGCCGCGGTTCGAAAGCTCCACGTGAAAGACCGTGCTGTCGATCGCGAGATCGCTTTCGGCTTGCGCGGCCACGGGTTTCGCAGCGGGCAAAGAAGGGGCGGCTTGGGCGGCGGCTGTCCCCGCGCCGGCCTTCGAGGCATTGTTCTGCGCGGGCGCAGTCTGAACGGCAGTGGGAGCCGGCTTCTGAGGCGGGACGGGCGGCTGGTAAAAATGCATCCAGATGAAGGTGATGGCGATGACGATGACAACGAAAACGATGCCGCGGGTCTGGTCCGACATCTCCTTCACTGCCGCAGCTCCAGTCCGCGCACGCTGGCAGCCGGTTCGGAAATCGTCCTGTGGCTTGCGGACTTCGTCGCGACGTCAGCGCCGTCGGCCGGCGAAGGCTTCTCCTGAAGCTCGTCCGGCACAGGATCGAATCCGCCCTGCGTGAAGGGACGGCACCGCAGCAGGCGCTTGATCGCCAGGATGCTGCCGCGGCGGGCGCCGTGCCGCGAAACAGCCTCGTACGCGTAATTCGAGCAGGAAGGATAAAACTTGCACGCGCCTCCCACAAACGGCGCGAGCAGCAGCATGTACAGCCGAAGAAGCGCGAGCAGCACCCACGCGCCCAGCGATTTCGCCGCTGCGCTTACTTCGCGGCTTTGTCCGCGCGCGGCAACAGCGCCAGCAACTCCGCTCCCAGCGCCAAGAACTCCGCCGTCGCGGCTGAGCTGCGCGGGTGAATCACAATGTCCCATCCCGGGGCGATCTCCTGTCGGTGCAACCTCAAGGTTTCGCGGAGCCTTCGGCGAATACGGTTGCGCCGGACCGCGCTCCCCAGCGCCTTCTTGATGCTCCAGCCAAACCGGCTCACGCTCAGGCCGTTCGGGCGCAGAAAAATCGTGAACTCGCGGCTCGTCCGCTTCCGCCCCTCGCGATACACCGCGTCGTATTCGACGCGATGCACCAGTCGGCAGGCGCGCGGAAAATCCAGCCGCTCGCCGTCAGACCCGCGTGAGACTGTGGCGTCCCTTCTTGCGTCGTGTCGCGAGTACTTTGCGTCCACCTTGTGTCTTCATGCGCGTGCGGAAGCCGTGCTTCTTGTGGCGGGCGCGCACGTGCGGCTGAAATGTCCGTTTCGGCACCGATCTATCTCCTCTGCTTGGTTGGCCCTTCTCGGCGGCGGACTGCGCGCTCGGATGCCCTTCGAGGCCTATCGTGAATTACGTAGTGTATGCGACCCGAGTTACACGGTCAAGGAACCCTCGCAACTCCTTCACGCCCAATCGGAGCAGGCGTTTCGCCTGTCCCTGCGACGGGGTTACACGTTCCGCAACGCGCTCTCACGCCTCAGCGCATTCTGTACCGCCCGCTCCATTACAATCTCGGTGTGCCAAAACGCTACTGCACTAGCCGCGCAGAGTGGCGTCTGCAGTCGGGAAAACCTGCTCAGGCCCTTTCTCCTCACTACCGCCTTGACTGCGACTTCGGAACCGGGGTCATCACCTGCTGGGAGGACGGCGGGAGCGAGCCGATCTACGTCTGCGAGAGCCACGCGAAACAGCTTCGCCGCCCTCGCCAGCAAGTGACGGATATCCGCATCGTCACAAGCGGGCCGGAAGCGGCAAAGACAGAGGTAGCGACTGAGGAAGACTCGCAAATTCGGGAGATCGTCCCGCCGCCCGCCCAGCAGATTGCCGTTCCTACCATTCCTGCCGTTAGCCTCGTGATGAACGCGAGCGATGTCGCCACGGCGAGTTCCGAGCCAGCCCCTATTCCGCATTCCGCGGGACGAACCGAAATCCGCATAGAAGTTTCGGACAAGATCGAGCCACCGGTTGCCGCTCCGCCGCCAAAACCTGCTGAACTATACGAACCGCCGCGCGCCATCCTCGAAACGAAGCCGGCGCGTCCATCCGAGTCGCCCGCAAAATCCCCTGCGCGCGACCTCGCCTATGGCAATCCGGCGAAAGCAATAGTCGACGAAGCGATCTGGAATCTAGCCACCGGAAGCTACCAGGCGTACAAGACGGCGCTGGAGCAAGGAAAGTCCGCGACTCAGGCAGCCGAAACCGCCGGCGGCCAATTCGCCTTCGTCCATCGCAAAATCAGCGACTACTCCGCCAAGCTGGAAAATCTTCTCGCCGAATCGAAAGCGACGATCGGCGTAAGCGAGTCGATCGACAAGCTGCTCGAGCAAGCGGTCTCGGACGTGATCGGCAACGGCGCCATGAGCGATTCCGAAAAAGACGCGGCCGTCCAGCAGCTCGGCACGCTCCAGGAATGGGTCAAGCAGGGCGTGCAGGGAAGCCTGCTGTCTCCCGCTCGGGCGCAGAAGATACTGCTCGCGATCGGCGAGCGCCTCAATTGGGGAGGCCCCTCCGCCGTGCCGGAAGAATTCAAGCCGGTTTACCGCACGCTCTTTGGCAACATGAAAACCGCCATTCGCGCCGCCGTCCCCGACGCCCAGAATCTCCAGGACCGCCTCATCAACCTGTACGCCGCTAAATCCGACCTCGAGTCGCGTTGAATCTCGCAGAATGCTTCATTCTTCGGCGAAAACAAGTTTGCGACGCGCTTCTTAATTTCGCCGCCTGCTGCCGTGTCTCCCGGCCGCCTTTTTCCGCGCGCGTCGAGGCAAATTCCGGCCGAGCGCCAACTCCAACTCCTGCTCGATATGCCTTTTTGCCTCGGGTGCGATTTCCACGAATTCCACTCCAACGCCGAGGCCCGCAAGGCAGTAGCGCACCTCGCAGCGCGTCTGGACCACGGTGTTTGTCAGTGCCATCCGGAACCGTAAATTCAGTATGGCTCCCTCCGGGAAATACCGGTGGGTCGAGATAAACATCCCTTTCTCGCTCAGGTCCGGCGCCTTCACGAGAATGCATTCGTTCTGGCCTTCATAACTCACATTGATTTCGCTCACGCAATTCACGCGCGAGTTGCTTCGCGCGCCAACCCGTCCGTGTACGCCGTTCGTTTTGCTCATTCGAGCACCGTTTCCCGCGCCGTGTCCCGCGCGTGCAGGAGTTTCGCGTGCCACGTCTCACGCTTCGCTCCACACGCGGGACAAAACGCGAATCCGATGGCGAGTTCGCGTCCGCAGGCGGCGCACATTTCGGCGTTGATTTCTCCGAAAGGCACCACCCGCCGTACTTCCTCGAGCGTCGTCACGCCGTCGCGCACAAGCTCCAGGGCGAACTCCTGCATCAACTTCAGCCCGTTGTGCCGCGCCAAAGTTCTCATCTGATCGTTCTGATTGCCGGACCTCACCGCCTGGCGGATCGAATCGTTGAATCGCAGCATTTCGTAGATTCCCACGCGCCCCCGAAAGCCGGTGAAATCGCAGTTCTCGCATCCTGTCGGCGTCCGCCGGACCGCGGGTGGATCCGCGAGCCCAGCGGCCACCAGGCTCTCGACATACGCCGCGGTGGGCGCCGACGAGTCGCAGCAGTCGCACAGCTTGCGCAAGAGCCGCTGGGCGATAATCGCTGTCATCGCGCCCGCGATTTGAAAGCCGGGCACGCCAAGATCCATCAGGCGCGTGACGGCCGAGATGCTGTCGTTGGTGTGCAGCGTCGAGAGGACGAGGTGGCCCGTCTGCGCGGCCTTGATGGCGATCTCCGCGGTTTCGATATCGCGAATTTCTCCCACCATCACCACGTCCGGGTCCTGCCGCAGCACCGAGCGCAGCGAGGCCGCGAACGTGAGCCCCGCCTTCGCGTTCACCTGCACCTGGTTCAACCCCGGCACCGTATACTCCACAGGGTCTTCGACGGTGACGATGTTGATCGACGGCCGCCGGAGCGCTTGCAGGCAGGAATACAGCGTCGTGCTTTTGCCTGATCCGGTCGGCCCCGTCACCAGCAGCATCCCCTGCGGGAATCCCAGGATTTCCCTGAGGCCATCCGCGATTTCCGGCGGCAGTCCCATCGAACCGAAATCCTTCGTCGGCGACTCGCTCTCCAGCAGCCGCAACACCACTTTTTCACCGTTCTGAGTCGGTAGCGTCGACACCCGCAAATCGATTCGCCTGCCTCCGATCTTCACCACGAATCGTCCGTCCTGCGGCGTACGCCTCTCGGCGATATCCATGTCCGAAAGTATCTTCACCCGGGAAGCCACTTGATTTTGCAGCGCCCGCGGTATTCTCTGAAACTCCCGCAGGATCCCGTCGACGCGAAACCGCACCGCCGTCTCGGTTTGTTGCGGCTCGATGTGAATGTCGCTCGCCTTCTTGGCGGCCGCCGCCTTGATCATCCCCGCGACCAGATGCACGGCGGGCGTCGTCTTCGATTTCTGCTGCAGTTCCCGTTGCATCTCTCGCATCGCTTCAATGTTCCGCTGTTGCGAGCTCACGGAAATAAACTCCATCCCCGTCGTGTCGTCCGCCACCTGCACGGATTCTGCAGGGGGCTCCGGCGAGCCGTACAAACGTTCGAGCGCGGCCTTCAGCTCGCCCTGAAATCCGAACCGCGGCAAAATCGCGCGCCCGGTCTTGAACTGCAACTCGTCGAGCACCTGAATGTTTTGTGGCTTCGCCATCACTACGACGAGCTTCTTGTTCTCGACCCGCACCGGCACGGCCAGGCATCTCCGCGCCAAATCCGCCGGAATCAGTTTGAGCACATCCGACGGCGGATCGAGTTTCTCGCAATCCAAATAGTCGACCCCCGATACTTCGGCGACGGCTGTGGTCAATTCGTCCTTGGAAACCAGCTTGCGCTGCAGCAGAAGTTCGCCCAAGTGAATGAACTTCCCCTGCTGATCCTGCAATGCCCTAGCCAAGTCGGCAGGCGAAATTTGCCCGCGCTCGCAGAGAACTTCCCCGAGCCGTTTCCGCTTCATTTGTCGATATCCCTCCGGCGGAGGCGCACTTCGCCCGCCAGGATAGGCGCATTCAGGAAGGGGTGACCTACTCCTGGATACAGGAATAACACTTCTGCCGTCCGGCGCCCGAATTTTCCGATGGCCGGTGTGCTGCCTTGTGCAACGGTCGCGGTCCCACGGCGAAAGCGGTTACTTTTTCGGCCCCAGAATTTCGCCCGCTTGCTTGGCGTCCTCTGCCCGCACCAGCAGTCTGACGCCGCCCATCCAAAGCCCGGGTTCCGTGCCGCCGGCGTCATCGGCGCTGACAATCGCATGAACGCCGGCCGCCTCGAGCGCGCCGTGAGCCAGGTCCGCCTCAGCTTTATTCAAATAGTCGCGTATTACAACCAGCCCGGAATCGTCCGCCTTCTTCACAGTCTTCTCCAATCGCGAGTGCCTGCGGTCTTCCCAAACGAGCGCCGGCCGAGCGGTCGCGCCCGAATTCGCAAAGCTCGTCACTTATTGGATGAAATTGCGGCGGTAATCCGATCAAAAACCGGTGGTGCCGAACGCCTGCTTCACATTGGGTTGGAAGAGGTACCACAGGATCCACGCATAGATCGCGGCCATCACCAGTCGCCGGATCACGAAGATCAGGAAGAAGAAGTGCGTATGGAACGGGCTGAAGATCGAAAAGATCGAACCCAGAAAGAAAAGCGCGCACAGCACGATCGTGACGACCCGCGCCCAGTTCTGCAGTTTCAGCAAGCCCACGCCGATGGCCACATCCAGCCCCGCGCAGGCCACTAGAACGACGGCCACCACCGCCGCCCCCACTCCCGCCATCATGCCCACGCCCGAAGAACTGAGGCTCGAGAGCAGCACCCCGCCGAAAAGAACCGCCAGCGCCCCCAGCACCAGCAATCCCGCCCCGCAAAAAGCCAGCACCGCAAGGATGGTTACACCAGTGGGACGCTGCATCTTGGGCTCCTCCACGCGCGCAATGCCCCCGCTATTTCTTTGTTACGGGTTTGACGCGACGGTAACGCCAAGCCTCAAGCCGGTCAAGACAAAACGCCGCGCCGTCCCACGCGTAGGCGCACGTTCGGCGGCCCCCCCGAAGCAAAGCTCCGATCGCAGGCAAAACACTGGTTGGGCGCGAAGCTCCATCGGGTGTAGACTCCCGTCCAGCCTCTAGCAACGCTCCGCGGGTCTGCCACAGCCCAGCGTTCCAAGGAGTCCTCGGGTGAGTGCGCCAGCCGTAAAGCCGACGAGCGCGTTTCTTCGACTGTCCTTCTTGCTCGCCCTTTTTCTCGCCTGCGTAGGGCACTCGTCTTCGCAGCAAGCGCCGCCACCGGCCCCTTCGCCGGCCGCCGCCTCCGAAGCCGCTGCCGCGAGCGCGCCCGAGATGAGCACCCACGATAATCCTGTGCCCCTCGAGTCCCGCGTCAACCTGGTTCCCGTCCGCGTCGTGGTGCGCGACTCCAATGGCAACGCCGTGGCGAACCTGCATCGAGAGGATTTCCAGCTCTTCGAGGACGGCAAGCCCCAGATCATCTCGAATTTCACGGTCGAAACGCTTTCATCGCTGTCCGGAAACGCTCCGTCCCCCTCCCAGAGCAGCGCCAGTGCGTCTGTCTCGGCGCCCGCCGGCTTTCTGCCGCCGGGTCGCTTCGTCGCGCTGCTCTTCGACGATCCCCATCTCAAGCTCGACGACCTCATGCAGGCGCGCATCGCCGCCGGCAACTACGTCGACAAATACCTCGCGCCCACCGACCGCGTCGCCATCTTCACCGTCTCCGGGCAAACGCAAACGGACTTCACCGACGATCGCGCGAAGATCCACGAGAAACTCTCGGCGCTACTGCCACGCGCCGTGACTGCGGGTGATCCGTCCGAAGCGGCCGACTGCCCGACCATGGACTACTACGAGGCGGTCGAAATTCAGGACCATCACGACAACGAAGTAACGGACGTCGCAACGCAGGACGCGGTGGCCTGTCTCGAACAGTTGTCGGGCGGCCAAGCCGCTTCCACGCCCGCGCAGCAGGCCATTCTCCTCCAGCAAGCACAGGGGCTCGTCCAATCGACTGCGCTTCGCATAGAAGATGAAGGAGACGAGCAAACCGCCTACGTCCTTCGCCGCCTGAGAGAAACCGTGCAACGCATGTCCGTGTTGCCGGGCCAGCGCAGCATCGTCCTGATCTCTCCCGGCTTCATCTATCCGAATCGCGAACAGGAATTCAGCGAGGTCGTCGATCGGGCCATCCGCGAGAGCGTATTCATCAACACGCTCGACGCCCGAGGTCTCTATACGCCCGATTTCGGCGACATTTCGAAAGAGACCCGCGATCCGGACCCGGTGACGGCCGGCTATCGCGAAAGGCTGCATCTCGTCGGCGAATCCTCGCAGATCGAAGCGCTGCTCGACCTCGCCTCGGATACCGGTGGCCAGACGTTTCACGACAACAACGACCTCGCCGCGGGCTTCCGCCAGATCGTCTCGGCGCCCGAAGCCTATTACCTCCTGGCTTTCGTGCCGCCGAATCTGAAATACGACGGCCACTTTCATTCGCTGAAAGTAGAGCTGACCGCGAAAAACAAATTCGCGATCCAGGCGCGCAAAGGCTTCTACGCTCCCAAGCACGGCGAGACTCCCGAGCAGGTGGCCGCGCGCGATATTCAGGAAGCGCTCTTTTCGCAGGAAGAACAGCACGGCGTCCCGGTCGGCTTGCAAACGCAGTTCTACAAGACAGACGCGAGCGACGCGAAGCTCGCCGTGCTCGTCCACGTTGACCTCGCTCATGTTCGATTCGACAAAGCGGACGGGCGCAACGACAACAATCTCACGGTGGTGGCCGCGATCTTCGATCGCAACGGCAACTTCATCACCGGCACGCAGAAACTGATCGAAATGAAACTACGCGACGAAACGCTCGCGAAGCTCAGCCGCACGGGCGTCACCGTCCGCACGAATTTCGACGTGAAGCCCGGCGACTACATCGTCCGCCTCGTGGTGCGCGACGCCAATGCCTCGCAGCTCGGCGCGGAAAGCGGCGCCGTTGAAATTCCGTACTAAGGGGACGACCGGCCCGGGAGGTCGACCATGAAGATTCACCAAAATGCGCGGCTTCTCTGGATCGTGGGACTCGGGATCGCCGTGGTGATTTTCGCCGGGGCTGCGCGCGCGCAACAAACTCCGCCGCCGGCGCCTGCTGACCAGCCCTCGGCCAACGCAACCGCCACGCCGCAGGCGCCCGCCCCTCCGACGCCCGTGATCCACGCCGAATCTCGCGTGGTTCGCGTCGACGTCGTCGTCACCGACAAAAAGGGAAACTATATTCACGATCTCACGCCGAAGGATTTCCGTGTCTACGACAACGACAAGGAACAGCAAATCGTCAACTTCTCCTTCGGTTCGTCTCCGGCTAGTGGATCCACCGCTCCCGAGCGCCACTACATGGTTCTCTTTTTCGACGATTCCACGATGGACTTTGGCGATCAGGCCCAGGCCCGCGCCGCCGCGGTAAAATTCATCGACGCCGATGCTGGTCCGGATCGCGTCATGGCTGTCGTCGACTTCACCGGCGCGCTGCGCATCATCCAGAATTTCACCGGCGATGCGGATCGCCTGAAGCGCGCGACGCAATACGCGAAAACCTCGGCTGTCTCGCCAAACGATTCGGATTCGCCCGCCTCCGCTCTGGCAGGCCCATCCGGGCCGGCGCTGTTCAACTCCGGAAACGATTTTGGCGTCTACACGCTGCTGCTCGCCGTTCGCAATCTGGCCAAGGATCTCGCCGCGGTTCCCGGGCGCAAGAGCGTCGTCCTCTTTACCGAAGGTTTCCCGCTCACGCCCGAAGCTCAAATCGAGCTCACGGCCACCATATCGGCCTGCAATCAGGCGAACGTCGCGATCTACCCGCTCGATGTACGCGGCCTGGTCGCGCCGACGCCCACCGGCACCCGGCTTTTCCGTGAAACTGGCCCGGGCGCCGGGCCGCACCTCGTGCTGGCAGCATTCCCGCAGCATGCCGGCGGCGGAGGCGGAGCAGGCGGAGGCGGTCGAGGTGGAGGATCCCCGGGTGGCGGCGGCAGCCCATCTCCCGGTGGCGGCGGACGCGGCCCGGGTGCGCCCGGCGGGACCGGCGGCCGCGGTAGCCCAGCCGGCGGGGGCGGTTCTGCTCCCATCGTGACGAACCCATATGGCTACCCGAACAACCCCTATGGGACCGTGCCGCCCGACAGGATTCTCCCCACGCTGCCGGATACGAACGTGGCGATGAGTCAATCCGTAATGTATGCGCTGGCCGACGGAACCGGCGGATTCCCGATCCTCAATAGCAACGACTTGCTCGGCGGTCTCGCCAAAATCGCCCAGGAACAGGACGAATACTATTTCCTCGGCTACTCGCCTTCCGGCGAGGACGACGGCTCGTGCCACACGCTTCGCGTCAAGATGGAGCGTGGCGGATTGAAAGTGCGCGCCCGCACGGGATACTGCACCATGAAGTCGAAAGACATGCTGGCCGGCAAGCCGGCCGAGAAGGATCTCGAAGCGGACGCAACCGTGGCCGGGAATGGCGCGATCGCCGGCTCGCTCGAGGCGCCCTTTTTCTATTCGTCGCCGAATGAAGCGAGCGTTCACGTGAACATGGAAATTCCTTCATCCTCGATCCAGTTTTCGAAGGAAAGCGGCAAATACCACGCGGACATCAACGTGCTCGGCATCGCCTATCGCCCCGACGGCTCGGTCGGCGCGCGTTTCAGCGATCAGCTCACCTACGATCTCGAAAAGGACGACTGGAAGAATTTCCTAAAGTCGCCCATGCACTACCAGAATCAATTCGATATCGGGCCGGGCAAGTACCGGCTGACCGTCGTTCTCTCCGCCGGCAGCCACGACTTCGGAAAATACGAATCGCCGCTCTCCATCGATCCCTACGATGGCAAAACGCTGAGCCTGAGCGCGATCGCTCTCAGCGACCAGGTTCAAGCCGAGGCTGGCATGGGCGGCGAGATCGAGGCCGATCTGCTTGCCGATCGCACGCCGCTCGTCGTCGGCGGCGTCGAGGTCGTCCCCTCGGGCAGCAATCATTTCAAGAAATCGGAGCTGGTCGCGCTCTACGCGCAAGTCTACGAGCCGCGGCTCGCCGACCCGAATCCGCCCTCTCTGCGAATCGCCTATCGCGTGGTCGATTTGAAAACGGGCAAACCCGTGTTCGAGTCGCAGAACATGGACCTCGCGAGCGCAATCAAGAAAGGCAACCCGGTGGTTCCCATCGGCCTGAAGCTTCCAATGAACGACATCCCGGCGGGAAACTATCGCCTCGACATGCAGGCCTACGACACCACGGGCAGCCTCACCTCCGTGCGCACCGTGCAATTCTCAGCCGAGTAGAACGCGCGATCGACCGAGCGTCGAGTTCGCGGATCACTCGCCCGCCCGGCGCGAATTTCGGTATACTCCGTCGCGCCGCCGGCCGGGTGCCGGTGTCTGGGGGGACTATGAAATCGCTACGAATGCTCGCGCTTTCAACGGGTCTGGTCGCAGCGGCGACTCTGCTTGTTGCAGCAATCGCTTTCGCGCAAACTCAGGCCCCGCAATTGCCGCCCGCTCCCGCGAACGCGCCTCCTCCGTCGCTGCAGAACAACGCCGACCCCGGCTACGAGGCCGCGCTCGCCGCGTGCAAGAATCCGCCTGCGAAGGTGCCTCCCATCAAGTGGCCCGCGACCGGCCCCGGCCCTCGCGATTATCAGGTCACCGAAATCCCCGGCGTGATCGCCGCCGGCCAGCAATGGAAATTTCTCTGGCAGGCAGCCGGCAACAACGGCGATGGAATCGTCGGCACACGCGACGGCGGGCTGCTGATCGCGCAGAACGACAACAGCAAAGTCGTGAAGCTCGATAAGGACGGCAACGCTTCCGTCGAATATACGGATACGCACACCGGCGGGGCGCTTTCCATCAATTCCAAGGGCCACCTTTTCATCGTTGAACGTGGCCTGCATCCGGCGATTTGGGAACTTGCGCCGCACCACCGCCTCCTGGCGGATCACTACAACGGCGACACGATGGATTGCATTCCCAGCGTCCTCAATGATCTCACCGCGGATAGCAAGGGCGGCGCGTACTTCAGCATGGGCGGCCTGTTTTACGCGAGCCCGAAAGGCGTGATCACACAGTACGGCGAGAATCTCCACACCAACGGAATCATTCTGAGTGCCGACGAAAAGCATCTTTTCGTCACCAATGGCGCCTCGGTTGTCGAGTTCGATGTGCAGCCCGACGGCTCGTTGACCAACCAGCGGGATTTCGCGAGCCTGCCGAAGGGCAGCTACGGCGACGGCAGCACCATCGATGCGGACGGCCGCCTTTACGTCAGCACCGGTGCTGGCGTCCAGGTGATCGGCGCGGACGGGATGTACCTTGGCGTGATTCCCACGCCGCGGTCGATCATTAGCGTGTCGTTCGGCGGGCCCAACAGGCAAACGCTCTTTATTTTGGCTCGCGGCGCGCAGGATTCCACCGGCCAGCAGATCGCCAACGCCGCGCAAGTCTATTCGATTCAGATGGTCGCGCACGGCTACGCGGGGCGCCCGAAATAACAGGGGGCCAGCGCCACATCGAAACGCCTCAACGCATCAAACGTCCCGGAGGTCCAGTCAGCCGTGTTCGGTAACTTCAGGGGCTGAAGCCCGTGAAGATTTCGCGCGGTTTATGTCGTGGCTGGAAGCCACGACCCACAAAGAATCTCAGTTGTCGCACAGATTCGGAAGTCCCGGGCCTTCCTCTATCTTTCGACTGACCCATTGGGCACAGGGTAGCTGCGTCGGCGCCCGGAACACCTCAGTCCTTGCTACCCTTGCTTATAAAACCAGGCTTCTTGAATTAGGCGACGTTCAAACGACAGAGTGATGCTATCGAAAGGGGAGTTCATGCGCGCGCTAAATCGATTTCCGGCAGCGATCGTCCTCACCGGCTTCCTGGCCGGCGCCGCACTGGCGCAATCACAGGCGCCCGCCCAGCCGCAAGCCGGCAATTCGCCGGCGACGGGCCCGGTCACCACGGTCGACCAGGCGGTTGACCGCATCATTGCTCGCGAGCACGAGGAAGTGGGCACGATCCGCCGTTACAGCCCGATCATCGAAACCTACGTGCAGGACATGAAGCCCGATGCCGAGATGGGCATCGTCCCGATGAAGGACCAGTATTTTCTCGGGCAGGCGGAGCTTTCGAGCGGAATCAGCGACGATTCGATGCTCGACGAAAAGCACAAGAAGAACAAGAAGAAGGGCCTCGCCGGCGAGTTCAATCCTTTCTCGCACCTCGAGGGGTCGTCGTCGAGCGTTCCTGACGATTTTCTGAAAATGGTGTACGTCGATCCGAATGGATTCGACCGCGAGCACTACGAGTTTCGCTACGTGGGCCGCGAGTTTCTGGGCGAAGTGCGCTGCGCCGTGTTTGACGTGACGCCGCTGCCCAAGTCCGGCAAGGGCCGTTTCGACGGCCGCATCTGGGCGGAAGACCAGGGATTCACGATCGTCCGCTTCAACGGCATGTTTCAATCCGAAGCGAACGAGGGCATCGGATTCAATCTGCACTTCGATAGCTGGCGCATGAACATGCAGCCGGGCCTGTGGTTGCCGGCGGCGATCTACAGCCAGGAATCGGAGCTCAGGACCGCTTCGGGCTCGGCGATTCGATTCAAGGCGCAGACGCGGCTCTGGGGCTACGACCTCATGGCCCAGAATCGCCCGGTCGATTTCAACCAGACGGCGGTGGATCAATCCGGATCGGCGACGATGGACGATAGCCGCGGCTCGCAGGACTATTCGCCGATCGAGGCCGAGCGCCAGTGGCAGGAGAAGGCCGAGAAGAACGTCGTCGACCGCTTGCAGCATATCGGATTGCTTGCGCCTCCAGGCGAAGTAGACAAAGTGCTGGAGACGGTGGTCAACAACATCGAAGTGACGAACAACCTCGACATCGACGTGCACTGCCGCGTGATGCTCACCACCACGCTCGAATCGTTCTCCGTGGGCCACACGATCGTGATGAGCCGCGGCTTGATCGATACGCTGCCGGATGAAGCCAGCCTCGCGGCGGTGCTCGCGCAGGAGCTCGCTTCGATCATGATCACGAAGCCCTCCACGGATCAGTGGGGATTCAACGACACGACGAACGTCACGGCCGGCGAAGCACTCTCGCGTTTTTCGTTCAAGGCCACGCCCGCCGACGTCGACATGGCGAACAAGAAAGCTCTCGAATGGCTGAAGAATTCGCCGTACAAAGACAAGCTTGGAAACGCCGCGCTCTTCCTGAAGCAGCTCTCGGCGGATTCGGCTTCGCTGCCCGCGCTGATCGACGCACGGCTCGGCAATAGCGTCCAGTTCAGCTCGGATCTCTCGAACCTCGGGCCGCAGCTGCAGGCGGATAAACTCGACCAGGTCGCGGCGCTGCCGCTCGGAGCGCGCGTGAAGGTCGATCCGTGGAACGATCACGTGGAACTGCTGCACGCGAAAGCGGTGTCGCTCAGTTCGGCGCGAGAGAAGATGCCGTTTGAAGTGACGCCGTTCCTGCTTTACTTGACGCGCTACCATCCGCCGAAGTCGGCGAAGACCAGCGAGTCCGCTTCGGCCAGCGGCGAGACTGCTTCGCAGTAAGCCGCCGGAAAACAAAACGCGTTCGCATTCCAGGCCCCGTCCTCGACATTCGAGGGCGGGGTCTTTGATTTTTCGGGGCGTTAAAATCTGCTGCAAAGTGAGCAAGGACTTTGACGCCGTCGCGGGCTTACAGGGGCGTTATGTGAGCGAAAAAGGCAGGATTTGCCACGGTAATGGTCCTCGTGGGATGCTCGCTGGAGAAAAAGAGAGATTCCTGGCCGTCCGGCAGGCGGGCTTCAGCCATCCTCGCCGGATGGCTTCAGAATGGCGGCGAGCAGCGCTCGTCCCGAAATGGGAAAGCAGGGAAACAGCGACTCCGCGAGTCAACTTTTCAAAAAGAGGTTTTTGCATGTGCAGAAATATTAAGACGCTTTTCAATTTCGATCCGCCGGTGACGCCAGACGAAGTGCGCGCGGCATCGCTGCAGTTCGTGCGAAAGATCACCGGCTTCAACAAGCCGTCACAAGCGAACGAGGCCGCGTTCGCGCGCGCCGTCGACGAGATCGCGAACGTTTCGATGA